>JAOUJX010000100.1 GCA_029882955.1 Gammaproteobacteria bacterium | reverse complement strand
GCAGGTCCCTGTGCGCTGTTTGTCATGGGCGTGACTGCGGCGCTTCGGCCGTTAAAACGCCTGCCGGTAGAATTGAGCTACCTGATACCGATAAAGCTCGTGGTCCATCCGCTACTGGTATACGGGCTGATGATCTGGCTGGTTCCAGATGTGGAACCGATCTGGCTTTATAGTGCGGTACTACTCGCAACATTGCCGTCTGCCACGAATGTTTTTGTGATAGCCCAGCAATATGGTGTCTGGCAGGAGCGGGCGTCGAGTGCGGTGGTTATTTCCACCTTATTTTCGATGTTAACCGTGACCGCTTTTTTATACATGGTGCAGTCTGGATGGCTGGTCTAACAGGTCTATGGACTTAGACAGTGGCGGGAATGTTTGACACAATCGGGGCTGACGTAAATTAAGGGGTTACTGGCTATGAAAAAAATCTTCTTCGCAGGGATTCTCCTGCTGTTAGCCGCCTGCGCTTCGGTAAGCCCGCTACAGGAGGCTAATATCGAGACCGACGTCATCTACAAATTCACCAATCCCACTCTGAGCACTACTTTGTATGTGAAGCTACTGCCGCCCTCGGCAGACAGTGTAGATCTGTTATTCAAAACCGTCAGAAATAATCAGTCATTAAAATTCCTGCAGCCGGGTGCCGACGGTGTATTCCTGCAGAAAGGTTATCGCGTAAGCGAGCGCGGCAAGGTCAGTTTCTACTATGCGGAAGAAGGTCTATTTGAAGAATTACATCGACACCATCAATATGCGAGTTCTGGTTTGCAACAGGACGAGCAAGCCATATTTCGCTATCGACTGGATTTTCGAAAGGCGGAAAAACAGCAATAATAAGATTGATTACGGATGATCTATATCATTTTAGAAATCTGATCGTTGCTGCATAATTCCTATAAAATAAATCTGACGAGAAACTACGATGCAATACAAGGATATCCTTCTTTATATCGACGACGGTAATTCGAATTCAGCCAGGGTAGAGGCTGTGTTTGCGCTAGCTAAGAAGCACGATGCCAGAGTCACCGCTATCACCCTGGCGGCTTTGAAACCGGCAAATGTGATTATATCGGATAGCGGCTCACTGAAAGATATTTGCGATCAGTGTGCGCAAGATCGACTCGATGATTTTATGGAGTTAGCGCAAGCGGCTGGTATCACAGCCCGCTCTCATATTATTTATGGTAATCAATCCGTTTCCGCCAGAAAAATGGCCCAGTATGCGCGCAATTTTGATCTTGTGGTTTTGCGTCAGGCCAACCCGCAACGGGATAACACACCGCTGGTCGAAGAAGTCGCTGAACAGGTAATTTTACTCAGTGGCCGTCCGGTCTTCTTTATGCCTTATATCGGTGCACACCGCATCCCCTGTCAAAAAGCTGCGATTGCCTGGGATGGAACTCCTGCCGCAGCCCGTTCACTTCACGACGCTCTGCCATTGCTGGTCGGGCTCGATGAGGTCATGATCCTGATCATCGAGGGTAAACAGAAAACCGCCCGGGGTGAGTTGCTTGCCAGTGACCTCGCCGATCACCTCAAAATTCATGGAGTGAATGCGGTGGTTAACCGCCGTACTGCCGGTGACTTTGATGTGCCGACTATTATCCTTAACGAGATTGCCGATAACGATATCGATGTGCTGGTCATGGGTGGATACGGCACTCCCAGCCTGAAACAGAAGATCTTCGGCGGCGTTACCCGTACTTTATTATCGAGTATGACTGTGCCGGTGATAATGTCGCACTAGGGCTTGCTGACAATCAGGCTGGCATTCACCCCGCCGAATCCGAGACCGTTACATAGCGCGTGTTGCGTCTCCTGCTGAATCGATTGATTCGGCACCAGGTTGAGGCCGGAGAAGCTTTGATCGGGATTCTCAAGGTTCAGGGTCGGGGGCAGGGTGTCGTTACACACAGCCAGTACCGAAAAAATACTCTCGATACCACCCGCCGCGCCCAGCAAGTGTCCGGTGGCCGATTTCGTAGCCGAGATAGGGATATCGGGTAATAGGTCGGAGAATACATTCCTCAGAGCCGCTACTTCCGCCTGATCTCCTACCGGAGTGGAGGTGGCATGGGCGTTGATATGTCCTATTTCTGCGGCCTCGAGGCCCGCTCTTGAAAGTGCTGTTTTGATGGCAGCTGCGCCACCCGAACCGTCTTCCGGGCCCGAGGTAATGTGATGGGCATCGGCACTGGTGCCGTAGCCGCTTAAAGTAGCCAGCGGAGTCGCTCCTCGTGCAAGTGCGTGCTCCAGGGTCTCGATGACCATTAATCCGCAACCTTCACCCATGACGAAGCCGTCCCGATCCTGATCGAAAGGCCGCGATGCTTTTGCTGGTTCGTCATTATTGGTGGAGAGTGCATGAAGCGCATGGAAACTCGCCAGCGCCAGCGGATCGATACAGGCCTCAGTGCCGCCAACCAGAGCGACTTCGGCTTCGCCACTATGAATCATACGCATACCGTCACCAATCGCCTGGATTCCAGCCGCACAGGCGGTAACCGGGCAACCGATCGGACCTTTGAATCCATATCGAATAGACAGGTTTCCGGCTGCCAGATTAGCCAGAAAAGCAGGCGCTACAAACGGAGATAGTCTTTTATAGCCTTTCTGTTCGAGGGTGCGCTGTGCCTCGGTGATGACAGGAAACCCGCCTATGCCAGTACCGATGATAGTCGATGTCGCCCTTTGATCGCTCTCTTTGGTGGGGAGCCAGTTTGCCTGTGATAGCGCTTCTTTGGCCGCGGCCAGGGCGTAGAGGGTAAACAGGTCGATTTTTCGACGCTCTTTACGGCTCACGACAGTTTCGGGGTCTAGCCCGGCAAAATCATCGTCCAGATGACTCGGTACCTGACCAGCTATTTTGATTGGGAAATCATCGATGTCGAAGCGGGTAATGGTTTTTATTCCACTGTCACCAGCGACCAGACGTTGCCATACTTTGTCAACGCCGCAACCCAGAGGGCTGACCATACCCATGCCTGTAACTACTATTTTAGAACTCATTGATAACCTTGTGTAATACACATTATTTGGTAACAAACACTAATCGCGTATAAAATATGATCAAGATAATTTTTAGACCTATACTTGTAAAATTGTAGCCAAATCGGGAGGCATAATGCCTTATACAGCTGAACACAAATTAAAATCGAAGGAGCGAATATTGCAGTCGGCCACCGAACTGTTTTGCCGGTTTGGCTTTGACAAGGTGTCTATAAACCAGGTCATGAAGCTGGCGAAGATGACGCATGGTGCCTTTTATGCCCATTTCGAATCTAAGGAGGCCCTGTATAAAGCCTCTTTTCTGCAAACACTCGATGGTAGTAGTTCCGGACGTCTCGCTAAAGCGCCATTTTCGATAGGGCATTTAATCCAGCTTGCCCATAACTTGTTGAATCTACGCGCATTGTCCGAACAAACGAGACCTTCGCCGGAAAATATTCTTTTTAATGAAATCGGCAGCGATTCTACGGAAATCAGACAGTTGTATGAAAAGTCTTATCTTGGAGTTTTGAAAATACTGGAAAAACGCATCACCGCACTGAGTAAACTCAACAAGCTTTCATTTGTCGCCAATCAAAAGTCTATCAAGGAAAGATCCCGAGCCATTCTCGCGTCGCTGGTCGGTGCAGTGGCCATAGCCAAGAGCATTCAAAGTGAAGACGAGCGTCAGCGAATACTGAACGCTGCGCAAAATCAGATTTTAAGCTTGTTGGGGGTTAGCGAGCTGAGTGCTGATTAAGCTCAGTTTTTGCCGTCGACTTAGTTTTTTAATTTCAATTTCCCGCTTACTTGCCGTGCTGCGGTTATGTCCACTCTCCCGATAAACGACTTCGACTGGTTTGCGGCCGTTAAAATACCTGGCACCAACGGTTTTGTCGCAATGTTCCCGAAAACGGCGATCGATATCGGTACTAATGCCCGTGTAAAGTGATCGGTCGTCGGCTTCGATGATATAGACAAACCAGGGGGATGTTTTTTTGTCGGACATGTTTTTAGCGTACCATGGCTTTTTCAGAATTTCCTGCCGTTTGTATTAACCATTTTAAATTTGCAATAAGGTATTTTGACAATCTGGGTAGATGCCGATGCCTGTCCGGTAGCGATACGTGATATTCTCTGTAAAGCCGCCAATCGTACCGAGACCCCGACAGCCTTTGTGGCTAATCAGGCCATACCGCTACCGCCGTCGAAATGGATTAAAGCGATTCGCGTCGCCTGCCTGTTTTCAACCAGAGTGACCGAAAGGCCTTTGCCGATCATCTCGATAAGTGGCTCAGAGGTGCGAAAATAAGCCCGCCTAAGTGAATTTTGTAGCTTGAAATTCGGTGCAAAATTCATAAATTAGTCGATCAACAGGTTTTCAGGTTGCTATTACCTTTCCCTTGCTTCTGAACCTCTCCAGGTAAGCTTATGTTAAACATGAATTTTAACGAAACTGTCGTTATCGAGACCAATCAGCAGGAATGGCAGGCCAGTCCGATGGCCGGGGTGTGGCGTAAGCCATTGGCGCGAGAAGCAACGGAGCACGGCCACACCACCAGCGTGGTTCGTTTCGATCCTGGTTCGTATTTTTCTACGCATAGTCATCCAGTGGGTGAAGAAATCCTGGTGTTGGAAGGGGTTTTTTCTGACGAGCATGGTGACTATCCAGCAGGTTCATATTTACGCCACCCGCCGGGGTCGAGTCACAGGCCGTTTAGCCGGGAAGGTTGTGTAATATTTGTCAAGCTTGATCAGTTTGATGCCGGAGATACCCAGACTTTACGGATCGATACTAACAGCAATGAGTGGTTACCCGGTTACGGGGAATTGCAGGTAATGCCGTTACACGAGCACGTGCACGAAAGTGTTGCTCTGGTAAAATGGCCGCAGAATGCGAGGTTTCAGCCCCATCGACACTTTGGTGGCGAAGAAATTTATGTAATTTCGGGAACTTTTCTGGACGAATGGGGTATTTATCCTGCCGGTACCTGGATACGCAATCCGCATAATAGCGAGCATTGCCCCTATGTGCAGGATGAAACTATCATCTGGGTAAAAACCGGTCATATGCTGCCAAATGCAGATAAATAATTAAAGCGAGGTTATCTTTGTCACAGCAGGAAATTCTTCAGTTAAAACAATTCGCCAGTGAGAAAATTATTGGTCAGCAGGCGCTTATTAATCGTTTGCTGATTGCGATACTGGCGGACGGTCATTTGCTCGTCGAAGGGGCGCCCGGGTTGGCCAAAACACGGGCGATTAAAGTTATCGGCGAGGGTATCGAAGGCGACTTCCATCGAATTCAGTTTACGCCCGATCTGTTGCCTGCCGACCTGACCGGCACCGAAATCTATCGTCCTCAGGATGGCAGTTTTACTTTTCAGCAAGGTCCTTTATTCCATAACCTGGTACTGGCGGATGAAATTAACCGGGCACCTGCCAAGGTGCAGTCGGCGTTGCTCGAAGCGATGGCCGAACGTCAGATTACGGTAGGCTCGGTGACTTATCCTTTGCCAGAAATTTTCCTGGTGATGGCGACGCAGAATCCGATCGAACAGGAGGGGACCTATCCGTTACCGGAAGCCCAGCTCGATCGATTCCTGATGCATGTGCGAGTCGATTATCCAGACGCCGAAGAAGAGCGCTCGATTTTGCATTTAACCCGTAAAGAAGCCCGTGGCGGTCAGCAGGATCAACAGCCGACAACCAGTGGTTTAAGTCAGCAGACGCTGGTAGAGGCTCGTGAAGCGGTGCTGGATACCTATCTAGCTGAAAATCTCGAAGCTTATTTGATCGAATTGGTACTGGCTACGCGCGACGCCTCGCGATACGGCGATGACCTGGCTGGCTGGATTCAGTACGGGGCAAGCCCGCGGGCGAGCATGGCGCTGGATCGTTGTGCTCGTGCCTACGCCTGGCTCGATGGTCGTGATTTTGTGACCCCGGAAGATATCCAGGTTATTGCCCCCGATGTGCTGAGGCACCGCATTATTCTAAGCTATGAGGCCGAGGCCGATGGTATTACGCCGGATCGATGTATCGAGGAATTGATAGCTCGTGTTGCCGTACCCTGAAAATCTGTGATCTAACTGCGATGGAAGATCTACTGGAAACCGGTGACGATATCGTACGAGTCAGGTTATCGAGCCTGATCGGGTTGAATCGTGAGGCCAGCACGATTCCGCTGATATCGAACTCGATTAAGGCGCATAAGGCCGGAGGGTATCTGTCTGCATTTCGTGGCCGGGGTATGGAGTTTCACGAGTCGCGTTGTTATCAACCCGGTGACGATATACGCGCTATCGACTGGCGGGTCACTGCCCGTAGTGGCAAGACGCATACTAAGGTTTATCGCGAAGAACGTGAGCGCCCGGTCCTGCTCTGGGTCGACTTGCAACAATCGATGTTTTTCGGTACCCGTAATTACTATAAGTCGGTGCTGGCATCCCGGCTGGCGGCGTTATTGGCCTGGAGTAGTGTGCAACACGGTGATCGTCTAGGGGGTTTGATTTTCTCCGAACATGAGCATATCGAAGCTCGTCCGAAGGGTGGCAAAGCCGCCGTACTGCATTTTATCCGACAGCTGGTTGCGCATAGTGCCTGGTCGAAAGCAGGCTTGCAATCAGCGGAGGAACATTCTAATTCGGGATTACAGGCGCTAAATCGCCTGCGCCAGGTCGCCCGCCCCGGTAGTCTGATCGTGCTAATCAGTGATTTTCGATTCCTCGACGAGTCCTGCCGTATCCATCTCGCGCAACTCGCGCGCCATAACGATGTGGTACTCCTGTTTACCTACGATCCGCTGGAAAGAGAGCTACCCCCGGCCGGACAATATCGACTGACCGATGGCGTCAGTGAACTGGCTATTGATAGTGCTGATCGTACCAGTCGGCAACAATATCGACAGCGCTTTAGCGACCACTACGAGTCGATTGAGCAGTTGTGTAATCAATTGCAACTATTTTTGCTCGATATTTCCACTGCAGACGACATGCTCGAAACCCTGAAAGCAGCGCTTGGTTTACGGCGCATCCGAAACCGGCGATGAACGAGATCCCGCTCAAAGATATACATTTGCCGGACATGTTGCTGTGGTGGCCGCCAGCCATCGGTTGGTGGGTATTACTAATCCTGGTCGTAGGGCTGGTTGTGGGGTTGCCCTATCTGTGGCGTTGGTTGAAACATAAATCGCTGAAAAATCTATCAATTGCCGAATTTAAAACAATAACAAAAACCTTTGATCAAAAAGAAGATAGAAGGAAACTCGTAGGCGAGCTATCCATGTTGCTGAGGCGTATTTTAATGAGTTACAGGGGACGCCATGACACGGCAGCTTTATCCGGTGAAAACTGGGTTGAGCACTTGAATAAACTAGTCGCAGTACCCTGTTTTAGCGACGAGCAGGAATTATTATTGGCCCGGGGACAGTATCAGCGAGATCCTGAATTCGATACCGATAGTTTTATGCGAAGCTGCGAACGCTGGATAAATGCTCTGCCGAGGCGCTCGAATCATGTTTGAGCTGGAGTGGCCCTGGGTCTTGCTGTTTTTACCGGTACCATTGCTGGTTTATTACCTGTTCCCGGCGCAAAGTGATCAACAGGAGTCCGCGTTGCGCGTACCCTTTATCGACGATTTTAGGTTTTCGCAGGCAGTGAGCCTGAGTTCGGACCGACATTCCTGGCTGAAAATACTCGCTGCGCTGGTCTGGTGTTTACTGGTTGTTGCCGGCAGCAGGCCGCAATGGTTAGGCGAGTCGGTTAGTATTAATATCAGCGGTAGAGACCTGATGTTGGCGGTGGATTTGTCTGACAGTATGCGTATCGGCGATTTTAAAATTAAAAATCAGGAAGTAAACCGTCTGACCGCTACCAAATACGTCGCCAGCCAGTTTATTGAAAAACGCCGGGGTGATCGACTGGGACTGATTCTATTTGGCAGCCAGGCGTACCTACAAGCGCCTTTGACTTTTGATATCAAGACCATCAATCAGCTACTACAGGAGTCCGCAATAGGCCTGGCCGGGGAACGTACCGCGATAGGTGATGCCATAGGTCTGTCTCTGAAAAGGCTGGATTCAAGCCCCGAGACTTCGAGAGTTCTTATTCTGATAACCGACGGTGCCAATACTGCAGGCGAAGTAGCGCCGCTGAAAGCGGCGCAACTAGCGGCCGAAAGAAAATTGAAGATATACACCATCGGTATCGGTGCCGACGAGCAAATCCAGACCACCTGGTTTGGCGTGCGTAAGATTAACCCCTCGTCACAGCTCGATGAGAAAACATTGCGTGCCATTGCGGATACTACCGGCGGGCGATATTTTCGAGCCCGCGATACTGAAGAACTGGAACAGATATACCAGCTGCTTGATGAGCTGGAGCCTCTGGGGCGTGATCAACAAAGCCTGCGCCCGGTTAATGCATTGTTTTACTGGCCGCTGGCGTTTGCACTGGTTTTATCCTTGTTTGCTTATGGTGCCAGTTACAGGAGATGGAAGCCTTGATAGAGCAATTCCATTTTTTACGCCCTGTATGGTTGCTCGCACTGCTGCCTTTAATGGCGATAATATGGCATGGTTTTAACAGCCGGCACCAGAGTCGGAGCTGGCAGGCTGTGGTTGATGCTCAGTTGTTACCGCATCTTTTAGGTGATAATCGACAGAGCAGGGGTAGTAGCCTGTGGTTAATCGTCGGCATAGCCGCCAGCCTTGCGATTATCGCACTCGCCGGCCCGGTTTGGGATAAACTGCCGCAGCCGACCTTCAGGCAGCAATCCGCGCTGGTGATAGCTCTCGACCTGTCGCGTTCGATGGATGCCGGCGATATCAGGCCGAGTCGATTAACCCGGGCACGTCTCAAAATTGCAGATATTTTAAGTCTGCGCGATGAGGGACAAACCGCATTAGTGAGCTACGCAGCCGATGCCTTTGTGGTCACGCCGCTTACCGAAGATTCGGCAACCATCAATGCTATATTACCAGCACTAAGCACCGAGCTTATGCCTTCGAAGGGTAGCAACGCGGCTGGCGCTTTAACGCAGTCCTATGCCTTGTTTGAGAATTCAGGTGTAACAGAAGGCGATATATTGGTGCTAAGTGACGGCTTCGATGACAGTGAATTAACAGCTATGCTGGCATTAATACAGGAGAATTTGCAGTATCGTGTCTCGGTGCTGGGTATTGGCACCGAGTCGGGTGGGCCGATTCCAATAACGAATGGTGGTTTTCTCAAAGATCAGCAGGGAGCTATCGTTGTCGCGAGTTTAATGCAGGAGAACCTGCGCAAAATTGCACGATCCGGCGGTGGCCGATTCGAGCTGATCAGTGCCGACGATACCGATATCAATAGTCTGCTGAGTGCCATGACTAGCTCCTTTGAAAACGACTCGGTAGAAAGCGATCTGCAGGCCGACGTCTGGCGTGAATTGGGACCCTGGCTCGTGCTTCTATTGCTACCGCTGGTTGCGATACTGTTCCGGCGGGGTGTGGTATTGGTTCTACCCTTGCTACTCCTGCCCATGCCGCCCGAGGCAAATGCCCTGGGATGGAATGATCTCTGGAGGAACCAGAATCAACGCGGTATGGAGGCTTTTGATCAAGAAAAGTATGGAGCGGCTAGCGAACTTTTTAATCTGAATGAATGGAAAGGCTCTTCGGCATTTCGTGCCGGGAACTATGAACAGGCACTGAAGGACTGGCAGGGCCTGGACAGCGAACGCGCTCATTATAATCGAGGTAATGCTCTGGCTAAACTCCAGCAATATGAAGCGGCTATCGATGCTTACAGTAAAGCCCTCGAACTAAATCCGCAACACGCGGATGCTGCCCATAATAAAAAGCTTATCGAAGATTTACTGCAGCAGCAGCAACAACAGAAACAGCAGGGTGAGCAATCCGATCAGCAGAATCAGGATCAGCAACAGCAACAGGAGTCTGAGGAGTCATCCAGGCAGGGCGATGATCAACAAAATCAGTCCGAACAGCAGTCAGAGTCAGATCTATCTGATGAGCAGCAATCAGACCAGCAGAAGGAAGGCGAACAGCAATCAACTGAACAACAGGGGGAAGAAGGCGGATCCGAGCAACAGCAGTTAGCGCAGGCGGAAGAACTGGCGAAAAGGGAACAGCAGATGTCTGATCAGGCTGCTGAGCAGTGGTTGCGCAAGATTCCGGACGATCCGGGTGGCCTGCTGCGCCGAAAATTTCTCTATCAATACAGGCAGCGCGGCGATCAAAGCAAAGCGCAAAATCCGTGGTAACTTAAGGCGATGAGACGACATCATTTTTTTCTGTGGGCTTTGTTAATAATGGCTCAGACCAGTATTGCGGCTATCGAGGTTTCTATCGACCGCAACCCGGTACATGTTAACGAGTCCTTCCAGCTGATTTTTGAAGCCGATGAATCACCGGACGACGATCCGGATTTTTCGATGTTGCAGGAACATTTCATGGTTTTAAATACCAGCCAGAGTAATAGCATTAGTATCATCAATGGCAATTACCAGCGCAGTATAAAGTGGACGCTGCAGGTTATGCCAAAGCAGGTCGGCGACTTTATCGTACCAGCTATTCGTTTTGGTGATGATAAAACCGAGCCTTTTCCAATATCGGTCAAACCAGCCAGCCAGTCGAATGCTAACCAGAATAGTGATCTGATTCTGGAATTGAAAGCAGACAGAGAATCTATCCCGGTGCAGGGGCAGGTTGTTATCAGTATGCGTCTGATGAGTAACACCAATATATCTGCTTACCAGTTTGGTGATCTGATAATCAATGATATGGATGTGGTGGTCGAACCGCTTGGTGATGTTAAGCGATACCAGACCCGTCTCGGTGATCAGGCTTATCTGGTTCTGGAGAAAAAGCTGGCACTATTTCCTCAGCAAAGCGGTCAACTCAGGCTCGAACCGGTGCTCGGCGAAGTCCGCCTGGTGCCACAGGCCGGTTCAATATTCGACCCGTTTCAAACCCGGGGGGAGATTAAGCGTGTCAGGTCCCCTGAGCTGGTACTCGAAGTAACCGGCATTGATCCGGCATTTACAGATCAGCACTGGTTACCGGCCAGAGAGTTACGACTTCATGATTTCTGGCAGGGGGACCTGACTGAACTAGTTGCGGGTGAGCCGATAACAAGAACCCTCACGCTAGTCGCCGAAGGCTTAA
>JAOUJX010000099.1 GCA_029882955.1 Gammaproteobacteria bacterium | reverse complement strand
CCAGTCGAATTGTATCTACCTGAGCCAGTACCGGAATCTGGTTAATGGTTTCGCCGGTACCAGCAGAAAAATTCTCAGGGATATCAAACCGTTCACTGAGTATCGACTGTGTCAGGTCGGGGGGGATTTCCAGTTTGGCTGAAGAACGTGCGTCAAGATATTTCGAATCGCCATCGGAGCTGCAACCAACCAGGGCCAACGCCATCATTAAAACAGCACAGAGCAGACCCTGTCTCATAAAGCACCACTTGCAATAAGTGCCTGACGCAGAGGCTCTCGGTATTCGCTGGCGAGTTCAGTCATCGGCAATCTCAAATTAAGTTGACCAAAACCCATCTCAGACACTGCCCACTTGACCGGAATCGGGTTCGATTCGACAAATAATAAACGATGTAAATCGGCTATTTCTGCATCCACCGCGCGGGCTTCTTCCGCCTTACCTTCGTAAGCCAGGCGACACATGTTTGACATTTTTGCCGGAACCACATTAGCGGTGACGGATATCGCGCCATGCCCGCCATTAAGTATAAAATCACAGGTAGTTGAATCATCGCCGGTAAGTAGTGCAAAATCATCGTCGACCAGTTTTTTGATATCAGCCAGCCGTTCCATGCTGCCGGTAGCTTCCTTAATACCGACGATGTTGCCCACTTTAGCCAGCTCCGCAACAGTTTCAGCCAGCATATCACAGGCTGTACGCCCGGGTACGTTATAGAGTATCTGCGGAATATCGACTGCACTAGCTATCGCCTGATGGTGCAGTACCAGGCCTTTTTGTGTCGGCTTATTGTAATAAGGCGTTACCAGCAAACAGGCATCGGCCTTCGCTTTTTTTGCGCATTGAGTTAGTTGGATGGCCTCGCTGGTTGAATTCGCCCCCGTGCCGGCAATCATTGGCAGGCGGTTATTGATGATCTCACGAGCCCGTTGCAGTAACTCGCAATGTTCACCATGACTTAACGTTGCCGACTCACCGGTAGTTCCTGCGATCACCAGCGCGTCGGTACCCTGCGCTACATGGAAGCCGATCAACGCTTCCAGTTGATCATAGTCGACCGCTCCATCGCTCAACATAGGCGTTACCAACGCAACTAAACTACCTTTAAACATTCTGCACCTCGAGTGCGGTTAAATTTCTATAATCGGCGTATGTTATAAAGACTGTTATCAATGTACAAGTGATAGTCTTTATACGACTACGAATGAGGGGGACCTACTCTTCAGATATTACCTGGGTTGGCCAGGCTTTCAAGATCGCCTGTATCAGAGTGGCCAGGGGAATAGCAAAAAACACACCCCAGACACCCCAGAGACTGCCAAAGAAAACCACCGCTACGATTATCGCCAACGGGTGCAAATTAACCACCTCGGAAAATAACAGCGGCACTAATAAATTGCCATCGATAAACTGAATCACCGCATAGGCCGCCATCAGGTATCCAAACTGCGATGTCATACCCCACTGAAAGAAGGCAATTAATGCTACCGGTATGGTAACGACGGTAGCCCCTACATAAGGGATGATGACTGACAATCCGACCAGAAGGCTCAGTAACAGGGCGTAATTCAAATCCATAACTACGAAAGCAATATAGGTAGCAATCCAGACGACTAACACTTCAATAAATTTACCGCGAACATAACTGGCAATTTTTATATCGAGTTCAGTCCAGACCTGGGCAATCAGGCGGCGCTCGTTGGGCAGGAAATTGGTCAGCCAGCCCAAAATAGCTTCTTTATCCTTGAGGAAAAAGAATACCATCAACGGCATCAATATCAGATAAACAAGGAAAGCAATCACACCGACAACCGAATCTAGAGACAAACTGACAACGCGCTGCCCCAGTGAACCCAATTCCATTCTGACAATGGTAAATATTTCCTGGACCTGCTCTACCGAGACGTAACCGGGATATTTATCGGGCAAAGTCGACAACATCAATTGGCCCTTGCCAATCATAATCGGCAATTCCCTGATTAGTTCGCTGACCTGCCTGGACAATAATGGTAGCAATACAAATAACATCAGCAAAATAGCCGCTAAAATTATGGCGGTTACGATACTGGCGCCGACAGCCCGATTCAGGTGCAACCTTACTACGAAGCCCTCAAACAGATAGGCGATAATAATTCCGATCAGAATCGGCATTAAATGCGCGTTCATGACCACGATCAGCAGCGCGCCAAAGATTAGAATAAATGCGAACATCACCGTCTGTGGATCGGTAAAGTAGCGCTGATACCATTGTTTAAGGATATTGATCATTGCTGACGAAATTCTTCATATTGGGTTTGGAAAAGTGCCTGTAAATCATCGATAACTGATACAGCCTCTCGTCCCTGTAATAAATGCTGCCCCATCAATGCTGAAGTTTGATTCAACAGCGTATCTGTATCCAGCATGTAGTAAGTTTGTTTCAATCGTTTAATCGCACCGATAACTGTTTCTTCGGATGGGCGCTCGATATCTTCGGGCTCTGAATCGACACTGGTAACTGCTTCGAGCTTATACTGATCAACCAGAAAACCGGCATAATCGACTACCGACTGCTGGTGTACGTTGGATAGCTGAGATAAGAATATCTGCAGTTGTTTGAGACGAAAATCCATAGACATTACTGCCGAACCTAACTCGAATAATTTCAAACTAGCGCTTTTTCGCGCAATAGGTCTGGGCAAATTCGAGCAACTCTTCCATCACCCGGACACGGAACTTCTGGCGCTGCCGTACGAAGGAGAATGGCCGACTCAATGGCGGGTCAAGTTGCAATTCGGCCAGGGTATTCAGCTTAAGCTCCTTATCGATGGTTGATCTAGACAGAATAGAAATACCCATACCGGCTTCTACTGCGCCCTTCAGAGCTTCAGGGCTACCCAGTTCCAGAGCATAATTCATATCGGAGTCCTTGACACCTTCATCAGCGAGATATTGAGTAATAACCTCTCGTGTTCCCGAACCCTCTTCCCGGCAGACAAATGGATAAGATTTTATATCCGACGGCCGAACCTTTCCACCGCGGGAAACCAGATCATGATCCGGGGCGGCAACGACCACTAGTTGATCTTCGTGGCAAATTTCGACGATAAGGTTCTTGTTGCTAACTGGCGACTCGACCACACCTAAATCGATGACATTGTGCTCTACCATAGAGACAATTCCATCGGAATTGGCCACTTTTAGTCGAAGATTGATATCGGGGTAACGAGTTTTAAATTCACCCAGTAATGAGGGCAGCATGTATTCAGCTATCGTAGTGCTCGCACCAATGGTTAACGCCCCGCTAATTTCTCCCGTCAAATCTCGTACCGAATTTTCCATTTCGGCATAAAGATCGAAGATACGTTCGGCGAAATCGGATACTTTTTCACCAGCCGGCGTTAAATTAACCCTGTTATGGGTCCGATCAAACAACCGGGTATTGAAATACTCCTCAAGCTGACGGACCTGGAAGGTCACAGCGGGCTGGGTCATGTGCAGGGCTTCTGCGGCCTTGGTAAAACTCAGTAGCCGGGCAACAGTATGAAAAACTTTCAGGCGTCGATCGCTCATGGATGCTTACATCTCGCGATTATTGGCATTGCATTATATAATGCCTCAATGTATTTCGACAGTGGATATAAATCTTTCTGATAGCAATTTAAGCGAGACTGGGCTATATAACTCATATAAACGATAAAAACATCTCATAATAATTAATGACAGTGTTTCGTTTCGCTCGTAAACTATAAAGAATGTTAATTTAAGGGACAACCATGCGGTTTCTAGTAATTTATCTTTCATTGATTTTATCTACTTCGCTACACGCGGGCAACATTCAGAAATGGACTGATGAAGAGGGAAATATTCATTATGGAGATACCCCGCCTATTGATGCTAATGCCACCGATATCAGGGTCACCGGCGTGCCGAGCAACCCCGGCAAAGCGCTACCTCGCCTGTCGGGTAATGATAGTGAATCGGCCAGCGACTCTTCGGCATCGAATGCAGAAAAAGACCCTGCGAAACTAACTTGTGAACGCGCGAAAAAAGATCTGGAAGTTCTTAAAGGTAATGCACCGATTCGACTTAAGGGTGCCGATGGTTCAGAGTCATATATGACGCCCGAACAAATCGAAGCCCGTCGTAAGAGCACCGAGATCGACATTAAGAATTTCTGTAAATAACACGAATCGGATTAAATTCTGCCCATCGAAACCGAAATTTAACTAAGTTTTCGCAATACACTCGATTATAATTATGCCGGCCAGTCGTTAAGACCGGCAAACTCTATCTAATATCAACACAGTATTTTTGAAAAATCTATGAAAGCTTCCTGCTTCCACCTGGTCACATTAAAAGAAACGCCTGTCGAAGCTGAGATTATCAGCCACCAGCTCATGTTACGTGCCGGATTGATCCGGCGACTCGCCTCGGGTATTTATAGCTGGATGCCCCTGGGTCTGAGAGTTCTGCGAAAAGTAGAGAGTATCGTGCGCGAAGAGATGAATAAATCGGGTGCGCTCGAATTATTAATGCCTTCGGTACAGCCAGCAGAACTATGGCAGGAGTCGGGGCGCTGGGATCAGTTCGGACCCGAGTTACTACGATTTCATGACAGGCATCAACGCGACTACTGTCTCGGACCGACTCACGAAGAAGTCATAGCAGACATCTTCAGACGAGACATTAAAAGTTACAAGCAACTACCCGTCAATTTTTATCAGATTCAAACTAAGTTCCGGGATGAAATCAGGCCTCGATTCGGTGTCATGCGTTCGCGCGAATTCATCATGAAAGACGCTTATTCATTCCATGTAAACCAGGAGTCGCTGCAACAAACCTACGACGTCATGTACCAGACTTATAGCAATATTTTCGATCGCTTCGGACTTGCTTATCGAGCGGTCAACGCCGATTCTGGATCAATTGGGGGGAGCACATCGAATGAATTTCACGTCCTGGCCGATTCCGGAGAAGATGCAATCGCCTTCTCTGATCAGAGTGACTATGCGGCAAATGTTGAAATGGCTGCTGCAATTTTACCACAAAGCAAGCGGAGTCAACCCGAGGCAGAGATGCAAACTATCGACACACCGGGTTTGTACACAATCGAAGACCTGGCCAAAAAACTCGATTTCAACATTGAAAAGTGCCTCAAAACCCTGATCGTCGATTCGAGTGACGAAGGCCTGATTGCACTGGTTTTACGAGGCGACCATGAGCTCAATCCACTCAAAGCCGAAAAACTCCCTGGTGTCGCCAGTCCTTTACAAATGGCCGACCGTGAAAAGATTAAGGCCATACTCGGAAACGACATTGGCTCGCTCGGCCCAATAGGTCTGAAAATTCCGACCTATGTCGATAATAGCGCCAGCCTCGTCAGTGATTTCGTATGCGGTGCAAATGCCAATGATCGGCATTACATTCATGCCAATTGGGGACGCGACTGTGATGAACCCAGCACTGTCGATATCAGAAACGTTCAGGAAGGCGACCCAAGCCCCGACGGCCAGGGTACACTCAAAATATTACGCGGCATCGAAGTAGGCCATATATTCCAGTTAGGACAAAAATATAGCCAGGCCATGCAGGCTACGGTACTCGATGAGAATGGCAAATCTGTCGTCACTACCATGGGCTGCTACGGCATAGGCGTAACTCGCGTGGTGGCGGCAGCCATTGAGCAGAATAATGATGATCGAGGTATTTACTGGCCCGATTCTCTGGCACCTTTTCAGCTGGCAATCTGCCCTCTCAACTACCACAAATCCGACGACGTAAAAAATATTGCCGACCAGCTTTATCAGGATTGTTTACAACGTGGTATCGAGGTATTGCTCGACGACCGTCCAGTCCGGCCTGGAGTCATGTTTTCTGATATGGAACTCATCGGTGTACCGCATCGTATTGTGCTCAGTGATCGCGGACTTAAGGCCGAACAATTCGAATATAAGGGGCGCCGGGACGAAAGTTCTGAGGACATTAACCTGGCTGAGTTATCCAGGTTTCTCGACAAGCTCTTCGGCTAAAAATGCATTTCTGCCTGAGCAGAAAACTAACCGCTAGCCTGCTCGCTTCGATACTGACCGGGTTAATGATGACAGCCGTCCAGGCGACTAATCATGAACTCGATCCAGAGCTTAGAGAGCTACTACAGGAAGCAGTAGCAAGCGATCACGGCTTCGAAGATCGATTCGATGCCGAGGTCTGGCTGCTCGACATGTCTAATCGACTGGAACGATTCGTCGATGAACCCAAAAGACGGATCACCATACTCAAGCAGGTTCACTACGAATCGAGGCGCGCCAACCTGGCACCCGAACTGGTACTCGCATTAATAGAAGTCGAAAGCGCCTTCGATGAATTTGCAATCTCGGTGTCTGGCGCAAGAGGTTTAATGCAAATAATGCCCTTCTGGCTCGAAGAAATCGGACTGTCGGATAAGAACCTGTTTAAAATACGCACTAACCTGCGCATGGGTTGCACTATATTGCGATACTACCTGGATATGGAGTCGGGTAATTTAACACGTGCGTTGGCTCGCTATAACGGTAGCCTGGGTAAATACAAGTATCCCAATAAGGTGATGAAAGCTTTGAATAATCGGTGGTTCAGACAGTGAATCTGTTGCCTTCATTCAAGTGTTCTTCGGATCAATCCTGACTCCAACACCCGTGTACAACTAACTATCGTAGCGAGGCGGCGCAACCTTGAGCACTTCTTCGATTGTGGTAATACCCTTGGCTACCTTTTGTGCACCACCCAGATTCAGTGGCTTCATACCCTGTTTGATGGCGGCTTTGCGAAATTTCACTAAATCAAAATCCAGTCCAATTTCCTGCTTTAACGCACTATTGACAGGCATCATTTCATAGATTCCGACACGACCTTTGTATCCGGTTTGTCGGCATTCCAGACAGCCTTCGGCGCGCGAAACCTTTTCAGGCGCCACAGTTTTCCAAGGCTTGATCAAAGCTTCCCACTCGTGCTCATGAAGTTGATGGTTTTGCTTGCAATGCGGACATAGAGTTCTAACCAGACGCTGAGCTACTACGCCAATTAAGGTCGCACTAATCAAATAAGGTGGTACACCTATTTCGGTGAGCCTCGCTATGGCGGATGGCGCATCGTTGGTATGCAAGGTCGAAAGCACGAGGTGCCCGGTTAATGCTGCCTGCACTGCCATTTCTGCAGTTTCCCGGTCACGAATCTCACCCACCATGATAATATCGGGATCCTGACGTAGCAGCGTCTTTACACCACTGGCAAAATCGAGATCAATGTTTTGCTGCACCTGCATCTGATTAAAGCTGGGTTCTACTAGTTCGATCGGATCTTCGATAGTACAGACATTGACCTCCGGACGAGCCAAATGCTTTAGACTGGTATAAAGCGTCGTAGTTTTTCCAGACCCGGTTGGGCCTGTTACCAGGATTATGCCATGCGGCTGGGAGATCATCTCATTCCAGATTTCTGACTCTTTTTTCTCCAGCCCTAATGCCGAGAAATTTTTCACCAGAACTTCCGGATCAAATATGCGCAGCACCAACTTTTCACCAAATGCAGTCGGCATACTGGACAAGCGTAGTTCAATTTCCAGGCCATCGGGAGAACGGGTCTTGATACGGCCGTCCTGAGGTTTGCGTTTCTCGGCGACATCGAGACGACCCATTATCTTGACTCGACTAATTACTGCGGCAGTAATATTAGATGGGATTTCGTAAACCTGATGCAATACACCATCAATACGGAAACGCACGTTACCCTTCTCTCTCCGGGGTTCGATATGAATATCACTGGCGCGCTGAGTGAACGCGTATTGCATCAACCAGTCGACAATACTGACGATGTGCTGATCGTCTGCATCAACCGACCCCACTCTTCCTAATTCGATTAATTGCTCAAGGTTTTGCAGGGTACCCGGTGCACCGGATTGATTGGCGCCAGCGTTATCCATCGCACGACTGATACTATAAAACTCAAGCAAGTAAGCCTTAAGTTCCTCGGGATTGGCAATCACCGTGTTAATTGGGCGATTTACGATACGGTCGACTTCATCTCTCCATTCGATCTGGAATGGATCGGTAACCGCAATCAGAACTTCGCTATCGGTAACCTTGACTGGCAAAATACCGAATCTTGACGCATAAGCATAGGATACGATGGAGGTGCAGGAGCTGACATCCATTTTTAACGGATCAAAATAATAACGCTGTAATCCCGACCGCTCGGATAACCAGTTGGTTAACAGATCCAGCGTGAGAAGCTGCTCAGGTTTAGCCGCATTTACCCACTGGCGTTTGGCAATAATTTCCAGCGGATGCAGAGATTTACGATCTTTATCCGACACCAGCGAAGAAATCATGCTGGCCTTTTCCTGCTCAACCATTTTTTCTGCAACCAGCTTATCGAGTATGCTCTCAAGGCTGCAATCTTTTATGTTTGCCATGTATTCTTGAATGTCTATTGTCACCGGCATATTAGCAGGAATTTCATCTTTTGATCCAAATAATACCGATAACTCAATGGCGAAGGCTCATCGAATTGTAGAATTATGGCTCAGTCTATTTTGCTTTCCAGTTTTTGATGAAGCTTTCAATCATTTCAGAGGTCACGCCGCCAACCTGACGAGCCGCCACTTTACCCTCTGGTGACACTAGAAAGGTGGTTGGTAAGCCAGGAATACTACCCAATGCGGAACTTTGAGCTAATGGCGCGCTGTAATTTGGATAGGTAATAAAGTAGGTATCGAGAAATTCCTCTATTAACTCTCTCGGAGCAGTTTCAACATTGATACCAATCACCACAGCTCCGTTATCTGCATGTTTATCGTGAAAATCCTGTAAATCGGGCATTTCTGCAATGCATGGGGGGCACCAGGTAGCCCAGTAGTTAACGATAATCCAGTTCCCCTGATAATCGCTTAATTGATGGACAGTACCATCCAGCTTTTTCAACGGCATATCCGGAACCTGTCCAAATGCAGACTGGCTCAACAAGATAAGTAAAACAAACAGCTTATTTTTCATCGATAGTTTTAATACGTAGGTTAGTAGAAGCTTTCTGTATTTGAACTCTTATGAGCGAGATTAGCCAGTTAAGTTCACTCAAGAGCTAGTTTGATCAATCTATTCATTTTCAACAGGCAAAAAAAAGCCCGCCTAAGCGGGCTTTTCCTGGATATTATCCAAACTTACTGGTTCAGATACTGGATATCTGAAGCTTCAGTTTCACCAACTGTCCAGGCTCCGCGAGTCTTCGCGTGCTCGATAGCTGCTGCACTCTCAGAGCTAGTCGCTTTCGGTATATTAAAGTACTGTCCAGGAAAGATCAGATCAGCATCTTTAATCTGTCCCGAATTAGCCTTATAGATCAGAGGCCACTGATAAGGATTACCATAAACCGAACTCTGCCCGGCAATGCTCCAGAGATTATCGCCACTCACTACCAGATAGCCGCCGATATACTTAGACTCTTCTACCGGGGCAGTTGCCTCAGTTACCGCAGCCTGTTCAGACTCGTGTTGAGCGATAGCGTCAGCAGCCTGCTGTTCAGCCTTATCGGCCAAAATCTTAGCTCGAACATTCTCACAATCCGCCGCTGCTTGCTCAGCTTCCTCGATGATTTTCGCTGTATCACGCCATTCGTAGCCCAGGTTTCTGGCTCGCGCGTTTTTCAGCTTGGCTGCGTAAATCGCATTCTTAACTTCAGGAGTTGCGCCCGTACACTCTACAGGATCATCTGCAGGCGTTACTTCGTCACCAGAGCTAGCACAACCAACAGCGAAACTGGTGGTAAATACCGCTATGGCAGCAATTTTAAGGAGGTCTGTTGATTTCATATGTTCTATTCTCCGAGAACTGTACTAAAATTTGAAAATTAAATTGATTTTGTGTGCCCAATCACGAAAGAAGACTACCTTGATCAATCATGCAGAGCAAGTCTAATTATGCAAATTATTACTCATTTACCAAAGGTTTAGCCGAGATTTTTAAACCAGCAGTTTGATATTATTACATTACTAGGGCCGGAAACTAACTCCATGTGGAGGACCTGTCAAGCCGATATCGGACTATTTTAAAACCTGCAAATACCCGCTATTGATAATGCCGAAGCATTATTGTAAAACGTTACCTTCGATTCTCCTACCCCCTTAATCTCTTTATGACCAACGCAAAACTAACTATTTACCATAATCCTAACTGTAGTAAATCTCGCGAAACACTTGATATCCTGACCAGCAATGACCGGAGACCAGAAATAGTTGAGTATCTGATCGAACCACCTACGAAGGAGGTTCTGGAGGGAATAGTTAAGTTATTGAACATCTCTCCAGCCGAATTAGTGCGCACTGGTGAGCCGGCTTATGAGCAGGCAGGTCTAAATATCGATACCATGAGCGAAGACCAGATTATTGACGCGATTTGTGCCCACCCTTCCCTGTTGCAACGACCAATTGTCGTTTCCGGCAACAAGGCCATCATTGGCAGGCCGCCTTCCAGAGTGCTGGATATTATTTGAGTCGCCAACCTTTAGATGCTACTAAACATTCCACTACGGGATAGATAAATTACATTGTTAAAAATCCTTGTCATATATTACAGCCAGCATGGCGGTACTGCGGCTATGGCCGAACAAATCTGTCAGGGTATCGATGCCAACCCTGGCTGCGAAGCTATACTACGAAGCCTTCCCTCGGTTTCATCCAACTGCGAACAAACTGAGTCACCTATACCTCCAAGTGGAGTGGTTTATGCCGAGGTTGAAGATCTCGAAGATTGCGATGGACTCATCATCGGTAGCCCCGGGTACTTCGGTAACATGGCCGCTCCCCTCAAGTATTTTTTCGACCAGACCAGTCAGCTATGGCTGTCGGGTAAGCTTATAGGCAAGCCAGCCGGGGTTTTCACCTCAACATCGAGCTTGCATGGTGGACAGGAAAGTGTATTACTAAGCATGATGTTACCCTTGCTTCATCACGGCATGTTGATTAGCGGTATTCCCTACTCTGAAGCGGCCCTCAATCAAACCACCACCGGCGCAACACCCTATGGCCCCAGCCATGTAGCCGGGCAGTCAGGGGCGGCCTTAAGTGACAATGAAATTTCGGCCTGCCGGACACTCGGCAAACGAATTTCGACACTTGCCATACAATTGAGCTAATCCATGCCTCACCCTCTG
>JAOUJX010000466.1 GCA_029882955.1 Gammaproteobacteria bacterium | reverse complement strand
ATAATGTCAGCGCCTTAACCAGCAGTGTTGATTCGAGCAGGTAGTAATAGGTAGAACTATAAAATAATAACGATACTACCCCGAGACTCTGTAGTACTCGGTTACTGTGAAAAAATCCGAGTAATAAGATAACTATGCCGACCGTAATGCCGGGTGCTTCGAAGGATATTGCTGCAAGCGCCAGGGTGGCTAGCAATATAGCGCCGGGTATTCTAGCTGAAATCGAATCTCGATATTTAATCGTTAACTGCCAGATCAGGTATACCAGCACAAGGCTTAAGATTAATTCGTCCAGCCAGAATGGAAAGGACATTTCTGATCGACCTCTTAATTTGTGCCAGAATAAATTGGTATAGGGGAATAATAGTGAACCTTTGGCTGGAATCAGTGCGAGCACTATGCCATAGCCAATTGCCTGAATATCTCGAATATACGTTGGAAAACGAAACTCATTCAACCAAAGCCAACAACAACAGCCAGGAGGAGTCCCGGGGTAAATGACCCAGCGCCCAGAGAAGTAAAAGCCACCATTAATGCGAGACTCGCGGAGAATGAAGAAAACACTCGATGCACAAAATTAGGCATTAAGATCGCCAGAAAAATCTGGAATACAGCGACACTACCCCAGAATTCTGTGGTGCCGAAACGCAAGTGTTCGAACAGGCTCCATAAGATTAGCACCTGTCCCGCCAGACTTACAGCGAAGCCAAAATGCTCCAGAAATATTTTATTCTGTGAGCGAAATATTGCGAAAGCGGAGGCAATCATTAATGCGCCAACGAAGAACGATGCCGCTTTACTGTCGATAACAAACGCGAAACCCAAACCGATGAAACCGAGCACAAATATCGCAGCTAGCCAACCAAAAAAAGCCATCATTACTTTGACATACCAGGGTGATTCAAGCTCTGAGGCTTCTACTAGGTCACCTTCAACTATGCCAGCTGACGCCAGTTTCAACCATAATTGTTCTGCTGACTGGTTCATGATTGCAGCTCCCGATGAATGTTTCTCAACCAAAAGGTGGCTGCGGTTCCCATTCCGATCAACAGCAGGGCGATAAAAAGAAAACCACCAGGATTTCCGTCATCTAGTAGCTTGTGGGCAAGAAACGTAATCACAATAGTAATGGCAGAGGTGCATAACCCCGCGAGCATAAAAAGCTCGGGTTTTATTTTTCGATAATAAAAATATAACGAAACTAACCAGGCAATCCAGACCAGGATGCCGACAAAATTAGTATCACCGCGTGAAAACATACTATGTATAGCTATCCAGGTAATAGACACGCCGCTTGCAGTCGCCAGTAAACGTTCAGCCCAGTTGGTAGATAACCAGGTTTGGAATTTGGCAATAAGTTCCCAGATTAGAAGTGAGCAAGTGTTAATGCCAAAAAACAACCAGAGCAATTCAATTTCTGAATCAAACATCAGCCAGAAAAAGCTCCTAAATGTCTGATAATAAAGAAAAATGGCAAGATTAAGTAGCACCAACCACAGTACCCAGATGACAGTGAAACGTCCCAGTAATGCCCAGGGCAGTATGAGTATCGCCCAGCTAAAAAATAGCTGCCATGGATCCGCACCGGTTTGATAAGTCTGGCCATAAAGGGCTAATAACACGCCGAGGAAAATGCAGGCCACTAGTAGAGAAAGTTTAGCCGCTGGATTTTCTGTCCCCAGTTTCCAGTATGCGGTTGTCGCGATGACGATCAAAGCCTGAACCAGACCGAATTTTGCAAATCGCCCAAGTTCACTCCAGTTATAGGCAATGAAAAATATTGCGGCAAATGCGAGTGACAAACCACCAAGCCAGAGCAAAAGCTGATCTATAAACAAACGCCAGCTTTTTGCGTCGGGGTTGATCCCTGTAATCGTCAGGGCCTCGTCGATTTTTTCGGCCGGGATGTTACCCCGCTGTATTAGTGAGATGATCTGGCTTCGTACTGAAAACATGGGGCTAACCCGGCTCGTCACGCTATGATTACTACGCAGTATTACGCATTATTCGACTAGTTTCAGCATTAAGGTGTAATCCAGATTCTGGATATGTATCTGCTTATCGACACTGACGTTACCATATACGTTCTGTAGCAGGAGACGGACTTTAAATGTGCCATTTTCGCTGCTACGCGTTAAAGTCATTTTGTCGAGATCAACCGGTGATTCTTCATCGGTATTCTGGTTTTGTAAATCGCTAACCACCTGCCCAATATCAAACTGAACCCGGGTACCGTCATCCTTTTTCACAGAAATCAGGGATCCATCAAACGTAAGCATGATTTCTTCCGGCACGCCTTCCCAGTAAAATGACATGATGTTCTCAGTGGATTCGTTATCGTATAGATACATTGTTCCGCTGCCTATAAAATCAAAACCTGACACATCAGCCATATTCCCATCTAGAGTTAAATGCCCGTTATAGGAAAAACTACTGCCATCATCTACTTCCTGCCATCGACCGACATGCTTGAGACCCATTAATTCTAGTACTGCGGCTCCGTCAGAATAATCATCAAAAAAAGTCGGCTCTTCTCCAGACTGTTCCAGCAAGGTATTAAACAATGGCTTGATCCGTTCAAATCTATGATCTTCACTGGCGAGATAATCGGCTACGCCACTCAGAATTTTTCGGTCGGAAAAGCTGATAGGTTTGGGTGATTTAACCGCCTCTCCATTTTCTACCAGGCTGTGCTTTTCGAGTAAATCTATGAATCGACTTGCCTGACTACTGGTGGAAACCTCTATCGCACTCCAGGGGCCTATCGATCCCAACAGAGCCAGTAAGGCCAGCAT
>JAOUJX010000465.1 GCA_029882955.1 Gammaproteobacteria bacterium | reverse complement strand
GGTTGCCGATTTTCCGGCCGATGTGACTTTCAACAAAGTATCTGCAACCACCCTATCGACATGATCGAATGCGGACAGGATCGACTCGTCCGCTGCGTGTTAAAGGCCTAGACAAGTAATGAGTACAACAGCAATAAAACAACCAACCGCCAGCGACACTGCGCTTGTTAAAGTAAATAATCTGGTCAAACATTATGATTCAAGGAGTGGACTCTGGGGAAAATTAACCGGTAATCCCGGGTCGCTAGTGCAGGCCGTCGATGGCGTGTCGTTAACAATTCAACGCCGCGAGACACTTGGGCTAATAGGCGAAAGTGGCTGTGGTAAAAGTACTCTCGGTAGGGCTATCCTCAGGTTACACGAGCCCACACATGGAAAAGTAATATTTGACGGTATCGATGTAACCGCAATGTCTCCGGACGAATTAAAAAAGATACGTCGGCGCATGCAGATTATTTTTCAGGATCCCTATGCTTCGCTAAATCCACGCAAAACTATAGAGGTTATTATCGGTACCGCGTTGCGATTGCAGGGCCTGGCAAGGGGAACAGATATTCGTAGCAGAGTAAGTCAGTTACTCGAAAATGTCGGCTTGAAACCGGATCATATGACTCGCTTCCCACACCAGTTTTCTGGTGGTCAGCGGCAACGAATCGGGATTGCCCGTGCTCTCGCGCTAAATCCCGAGTTCATTGTATGCGATGAGCCGGTATCGGCGCTGGACGTATCCATTCAGGCTCAGATTATCCAGTTACTCGATGAATTAAAACATGAGCTGGGGCTGACTTATTTGTTCATCTCACACGATATCTCCGTGATTGGGTACGTTAGCGACAGAATTGCGGTAATGTATCTGGGTGACATTGTCGAATTCGGACCCACCAAACAATTATTGAACTCACCCAAACACCCCTATACCCAGGCGTTGTTATCAGCGGTTCCGCGGATTGAAGGCAGTAAAAAATCTGAGCGACTTAAATTGACTGGCGAGTTGCCATCACCGATTAACCCGCCCGGTGGGTGTAAATTCCATACTCGCTGCCCTTATGTTAAAGACCTGTGCCGGGTCAGCAAACCTGAAATTCAGCAATTACAGCATGGTATCAATGTTGCCTGCCACCTGATCGAGGATACAATGCGGTGAATATTGTTCCGGCCAGGGCAATGCAACTTGCCGGTTCCGCACGAGAACGCGGGGAACAACAATATCAATATTGGCCAGGTTTAAAAACCGCGGTGCGCAAAGCAGTCGAGTTACGTCTGGTCTCGATGCAACAAAAGCTCGAGAGTTCGTTTTCATCGTCGTTTATCGCGCAACAATGGGCGTTCACGCAACAACATTCCCCGGAAAGCCTGCAGGAAATCGATGGCATTGCTGCAGGCTATGGTCTCAGTACCGCAGATTTATTTACCTACCTGCATCTAGGTGTCATAGATGATCGCATCGATGCCGAGGATGGCTGCAGCATTTTAGCCTGCAGCAATTCAGATCAGGGCCCGATACTTGCCAAAAACCGCGACTACCAGGGAGAACACCAGGAACTTCAACAGGTTTTTCACCAGTCCGATCCACAATGGGGCCAACGTCGGTGCCTGTTCGTCGGCAGCCTGGGCAGCCCTGGCGCATTTTCCAGCGGTATGAATAGTGACGGTCTGGCGATCGCTGATAATCGAATAGGCTGGTCACAGCCAGGCATCGGCTGGTTACGCTATTTTCTGATGACAAAAATTTTAACCAGTTGCGGCTCAGTCAGTGAAGCAATTGAACTAATCAACCAGCTCGAACATGTCGGCGGTGGCGCCATTGTAATGGCAGATAAACATGGGGAACTGGCCTCTGTCGAACTCGGCCATGGCAAGATACATATCGAACGAGGCTGCAATAACCTGCTGGCTCATACCAACCATTATCTCGAAGCTGATCTGGCCCGGTATGCCACCCGAAACAGCGTTGACCCAATATCGGACAGTTCCATCAATCGATTAAAAGTCATCATGACCGATCCGTTAGTCGGAAATCCCAAACCCGCATTGAGCGATGTCACCAAACTGTTTGCATCGCATGGTAGCCATCATGACGCCTTATGCCGACATGGTGTCGATGGCGACTCAACCACCATTTCTTCGGTTATTTTTTGCTGTCAGAGCAGACAATTATATTATTGTTCAACACCCCCTTGTAAAAACAACTGGCAAGTCTATACACTCTAACCATAAAAATTAGGCGGAGCAGTAAATGGCTTATCAGGGTGATCTAGTTGGGGAGCACGACAGCATTATTGAAGCCCGTCGATTAATCTCGCGGGTCGCACAAAGTAAAGCAAACACGGTGCTTATTTATGGCGAAACGGGTACCGGTAAGGGACTGGTTGCGCGTTTACTTCATGAGCAGTCCAATCGATTCGAAAGCGAGTTCGTCGAATTCAACTGTGCGGCTATCCCGGCTAACCTGATGGAAAGTGAACTTTTCGGATTCGAAAAAGGTGCATTTACCGGTGCCCAGTCGAAAAAAACCGGGCTAGTCGAAGCAGCAGATGGCGGGTCTATATTTTTTGATGAAATCCGCGAACTCGAACCGGTTCTACAAGCAAAACTATTGAGTCTGCTAGATACCCAGGAATTTCGTCGCGTCGGTGCCATAAAGTCGCAAAAAGTCGATGTCAGATTTATAGCCGCTACTAACAAAATACTGTCGGGTGAAGTGCGCGCGGGCAGATTTCGCGATGACTTGTACTATCGTTTGCAGGTTGTTCCGATCAACATTCCCCCGCTGCGCCAACGCGGGGAAGACGTGTTACTGTT
>JAOUJX010000098.1 GCA_029882955.1 Gammaproteobacteria bacterium | reverse complement strand
GCTTTGGCCGCTTTAACAAAATCGGCGACATTATTGATGTCTTTGCGATCTGAATTAACCCATAACAGGAAGGTATCTTCCGCCATACGCGCGATTGGCGTAAAAGTCTCTATATCGACACCCAACGCAGGCTGTCGTAAAGGCGTGGTGTAGAAGCTGTTCAGCGTGAACATGATGGTGTGGTTATCACCTTTTTTACCTTTCACGTGCACCAGTGCTTCCGCTCCTGAACCACCCGGCTTGTTGACCGGCGTAAAAGGGACAGGCGCCATTTTTTCCGAGGCGATGATACTTTGTAGCAATCGGACAGCTTTATCAGCACCACCACCTTTACCGGCCATGACAACAAATTCTACTGGTTTCTGGGGTTCCCATGCCGCCTGCCCGATCAATGGCGTAGTCGCCAGGATCGCGCCAGCACCAATGGCGAAAGCCATTTTCGTGAGAGTGCGTTGTGTTTTTAACATTATATCTAACCTCCAAAATGTGACTGACCGAAATACCGGCCTAATTATATTGATACCCCCATTTCTTAAAATGAAACGCATCATTCTCCGGGAACTCATAACCGGTCCCCTTTATCTTCGATACATAGTTTAAATTATCGAAGCACAGGTATACCATCTTACGCCTGCATCAGGCAATGATTCTTCTGGAATATCTGCAAGCATCACTTTAGTAATGCAAACCTAAATGCCAGCTGAACAACCGACTAACAGCCTTTTTTAAACCTGCCTCTTTTTACTTTATTGTCACTTCGGCAGTACCATTATTATTCTGGTATACAGTATGCCAGATCGAAATCTACCCCCGCGAGGTTTAAATGTAAAGTATTTTAATTATGATTACTAACTTACTCACTACCACCGAAGCGTTCATTGTCAGGATAAACACTAACACTGGGAACCGTGCCACTGAGTAAATCCTGTTGAATAGCTGTCCAGTATTGAGTAGTAAGCAAATTGCGGTGGCGGCGTGCGAATAGAACGCTCAAATGACGTTGCGGGATACACAATCCCGAGATCAGTTCTTCCGGTAAAAATACAACGCCATCCTCAAAATACCAGTCTGGAATATCCTCTTCACCATCCTCACGATCAAGATTGGTTCTTATCTTCACCTCGGTCAAATCTTCTAACGCATCGTAATCGAATAAATACACCTTGGAATAGGAACCAATACCATAATTCCGGGCATCCAGGTCACGATTAAAAATATTGGCCGCCGCATTATTCTTAATGCAATAACCCAGGTTCGCGATCGCCGTTTCCGCCTGCTTTTCGGTCGCAGTTTCAAGATAAACCGGCAGCGGCGTTAGTTTAATCTGTACGATCAGGTATTTGAAAACGACGTCGCCATCAACCAGGGAAACTGTTTCCGCCGCCTCAGTTAACAACTCTTCGAGTAAGTCCGGTGAAAACCATCGGCGGTCGAGTCGAATCTTGTAATAGATAATACTATCGAGCATGCTGCCGGTACGGTTAATTTCATGGACTCGAGTATATTTTCGAATAACCGATTCAACCCCGCCAAACTCACCCCACTTGTAGTTTTTAGTCGGTTTATCACGAATCACTTTTAAATTATAAGCCGAGTTCCTTGCCGCAAAACCCATAGCCACCGTGCCTGGAGATCCGACAGCCGTCTCCAGCCCGGTCTCACATTCATTTAGTTCCGACTCCAACTCACTCATGACAGCAACCTTGCCGAGATGATTGTAGCCAATAGTCGAGTAATGCAAGCCCAATGGCCGACGAGGCATTATACTTTTCAGCAGAGCACTGACTTCGTGATAATAGCTACTGGTGACGTGAAAATTAGCAAGCGTCGAGCTGAAAATATTGTGAGCATAGGTTTCACTGGTAAGCACCGCATCAACATATATACCGGATTCCTCATTCAATAAAGCAATAATTAACGGCACAAAATCACCACTATCGAATAGTAGCCGCCCCACCAGATAAGCCCCGCGGTTGCGATAAAAGCCGGCATTAATCATTTCCACCTTGACCATTTGGACCGAGCTATGACGGGAACGCGCCAGATTCTCGATGATGCGCCTTAGAACACGTTGGCGTTCGTGAGACATATCTCCATAGCTGCGAATAAACTGCGGAATATTCAAAATTGACTCGACCACATCTTCGGTCAATCCCGACTCGAGTTCGTAAGACACCATGACCCGCGAAAGGATTTTGTCGTCGTTTGGGGTCATTTCCGAAAACGAAAAATCTGCAGCGCGCCACTCATCCTGATAAATCTTCCGACGCAGGGAATGCAGATACGCCTTACCAATATCCTCGGCATACTCATCTTTTATCAGTTGCTGGTAATACCTCTCAACTTCGTGCCAGCAGTCAGAATTATCGTGGATATCGGGATAAGCCTGCTTCAGGCGCTTGCTGACTTCGACAATACTGGCACTATAAAGCGCCAGTCGCCTTGAACTGGCATCAACCGAACTGGCAAAGTCTCTCTTTTCAAAAGCGATCTTGGCCAGATCAATAATCATTAGAAACTCTTTATAAAAAAGACTGTATTCTTCGTATAGCCAGCGAGACACTACTGGTATTAACTTGTTTTCAGACACGAACGAACTCTCGACAGGTTTCTTTTGTGCAGGCAATTTAACGCTCCATATCAAAAATTAATAGTCAGTTTTGAAATAGGAACCGACAGATTGATTGATTTAATAAAACACATCAATACTATTCATGGTATACAAAATACGAATAACTATCGATTGATTAACAACTAACAATAGAAACTCAAATCATGGGCCGGGCAGCTCGCCTAACGCAACAGAGGAAAACAAATGTCGACGAAGTGGGTAAGATACCAGCAGGATGACCAGCAAGGCTTTGGTCAACTAGAAGACCAAATCATCCATTGTTGCAGTGGCAATATGTACGGGAATTCGCAAACCACCGGCGAAACGCTCTCGCTTCATGAGGTAACACTACTTGCACCCTGCCAGCCGAGCAAAATAGTCGCCATGTGGAATAACTTCCACCAGCTCGCCGAAGCTCAAAAACTCGAACGCCCGGAGTTTCCGTTTTACTTCATTAAACCGTCAAGCTGCGTGTCGCATCATGGCGCAGAAATCATTCACCCGCAGGGCTATGACGGCAGACTCATCTATGAAGGAGAACTCGGGGTCGTCATAGGCAAGACCTGCAAAAACGTCAGCCGCGAAGAAGCGGCAGACTATGTGCTCGGTTATACCTGTGTTAACGACGTGACCGCGATACACCTGCTATTTAAATACGAGGCATTTCCGCAATGGACACGTGCAAAAAGCTTTGACAGTTTTGGTATTATCGGCCCCTGCATCACCGAACTCGAAGACCCGGATTCCCTGGTGGTGCGCACCCTGGTTAACGGCGAAGAGCGGCAAAACTACCCGGTCGCAGATATGTTTTTTTCACCACTCGAGCTGGTCAGCCTTATTTCAGGGGATATGACTTTAGAGCCTGGAGATGTCATTGCCTGCGGCACATCACTGGGTGTAAAGACCATGAAACCGAACACTCTAGTCGATGTCGTCATTGATGGCGTCGGCACTTTGAGCAATAGTTATCAGATGGACGCGTGAATAGATAGTGCCACATATTTCTGTGCTTAGCCCGCATCGGCTATGGAATGACATAAATATAAAAATTTCAGTCTCATCCAATTTCAGTCTCATTCGATCAAATACTTGAGACCTCAGAATTATTGGTATATTGTATACCAAAATCAATTCTAACCGAGAATAACTCATGGGTGACATCGAGATTGCACGTGCTGCAACGTTAAAACCAATTTCAGAAATTGCAGAAAAGCTAGATATCCCCAGCAGCGCTTTGCAGCCCTTTGGGCACGACAAGGCCAAGTTAACCGCCGAGTTTATAAATTCTCTGAATGGCAAAAAAGACGGCAAGTTAATCCTCGTCACCGCCATCTCGCCGACCCCCGCGGGTGAAGGCAAGACCACCACCACGGTTGGACTCGGTGACGGTTTAAATAGCATCGGCAAGAATGCCGTCATGTGCCTGCGTGAGCCCAGCCTCGGCCCCTGTTTCGGCATGAAAGGCGGAGCCGCCGGTGGCGGATACGCCCAGGTCGTGCCGATGGAAGACATTAACCTGCATTTCACCGGTGACTTCCACGCCATCGGTGCCGCGCATAACCTGTTATCCGCATTAATCGACAACCACATCCACTGGGAAAACAAATCGGGACTCGATCCGCGTCGTATCACCTGGAAGCGGGTGATGGACATGAACGACCGTACCCTGCGTGATATCACCATCGGTCTCGGTGGTCCGGGTAACGGTACCCCGCGCCAGAGTGGCTTCGACATTACCGTCGCCTCTGAAATCATGGCGATTTTCTGTCTGGCCACCGATTTAGACGATCTCAGTCGCCGAATCGGCAATATCGTCATTGGCTATACGCGCGACCTCAAACCAGTACATGCCAGGGACGTCAATGCGCCGGGTGCGATGACCGTACTACTCAAAGACGCGTTCATGCCCAACCTGGTACAGACACTGGAAAACAACCCGGCGTTTATCCACGGGGGCCCGTTCGCCAACATCGCGCACGGCTGTAACTCGGTGATCGCCACCAAAACTGCACTCAAGCTGGCCGATTATGTGGTCACCGAAGCAGGCTTCGGTGCTGATCTGGGTGCGGAGAAATTCTTCGACATCAAATGTCGTAAAGCCGGGTTATCCCCGGATGCCGTCGTCCTCGTTGCCACTGTTCGCGCATTGAAGATGCACGGTGGTGTACCGAAAGACCAGCTCGCCGGTGAGAATGTCGCCGCGGTTGCCAAGGGCTGTGAAAACCTCGGTCGCCATATCCGTAACCTCAAGCAGTTCGGTGTACCGGTGACGGTCGCCATCAACAAATTTGTCGCCGATACCGAAGGCGAACTCGAAGCCATTCGTGCCTTCTGTAAGGAGTTTGGCGTCAAGGCCTTCGACTGTAATCACTGGGGTGAAGGCAGCAAGGGTACACAGGCGCTGGCCCAGCACGTGGCCGATGTCGCGGACTCGGGTCAGGCGCAGTTTCATACGCTGTACGACGACGAGATGCCGTTGTGGGAAAAGGCGCGCCATATTGCGCGTTCACTCTACGGTGCCGATGACATCATTGCGGACAAGAAAGTCCGTGACCAGTTTGCCAAATTCGAAGCCGAAGGCTATGGCCACTTCCCGATCTGTATGGCGAAGACGCAGTATAGCTTCTCCACCGATCCGGCACTGATGGGTGCGCCGATCAACCACGAGGTACCGATTCGCGAGATCCGATTATCTGCCGGTGCCGAGTTTATCGTCTGTGTCTGCGGCGACATCATGACCATGCCGGGACTGCCGCGGGTACCGTCGGCTGATAATATCCACCTCAATGATGAAGGGCTTGTCGAAGGCTTGTTTTAGACTCCGTTATTTGGGCGGCGAGCCATTGGTGGTAAGCTGCCCGTATTTTTCCGGATGAGCAGAAAATTGATACCTATCAACGAACAGTATAAACGCTTTATTTCCTGGCAATGTCGTCTGCGTAAGATGAGCATGCGTGAAATGGGCGGTAAGCCTTCGCCAGGTATGAGTGCAGGTCTGCATTCGATCAGGGGCGGAGAAGAACAGGCCCGGCTTCAGTTCCTGATCGTTAAACAGACACCAGAAGATGTCACTGCAGAAATCCGGCATATTGTGCGCAAAACGGCCGATCCCGCAGAATGGGTCAAAAATGGTTTGCGAATACTGGCCGAACGGCATTATCAGGATGATTTCAATTTTCAGAATAATCTGACAGCCTCTTTTTCACTCGATTCAGCCATTGCAGAAGCGTTAAAAGAAGCGGGTCAATGCCATTTGAAGTTTAAACAGGACAGTATCGATTTTGCCTTCGATTTCGATGTAATGCTTCTGGACGAAACGGATGCTTCGTATCAGTCGACCTATTGGCATAATCGGTTGTTTAACCCGACTATGCCGGGGAAGGTCGAGATACTGGCGTTTATACCGCAGTTAATCTAGATAAATCTCCAACTCTCGCTGAACCCGCTCCTCATCGGCATCATCAATCGATTCCTGTGCTTCTATCATGGCAATATAATGGGCAGGGAGATCGTGCTCACGCGCACCACGCAGCACATGTTCCTTATACCAGTGGTATGGCTGTTGTATTACGTCGATATCGATTGCGTAGTAAGTTAATGCATCGATAGTTTCACCGTCTAGTGTGGTTATTTCTACTGTTTTACTGAGGTAGCCAAAGCCATGGCCTTCGTAGTAATCGAGGGTTTCCTTGCCATCGGCCGATATTAAATAGATTACCCCGTAAATAACATCGTTATGGTCATCAGTGTACTTTATATCGCATTTGCCCGATTGGCCTTTGTCATTTTTATGCCAGCACAGGCGGTGTTGGCGCAATGTGGCGACGCGATCGACCCTTGCTTCGGGGATACGTTGTAGCAGGCGATGGCTCGCCAGATTGGAGCCATAAGCAAAATAATGAATGGTCATAACGGTTGTTTTTATTCGTTAACAGATGGTATTACATCAATAACTACTTTAACTGACAAGCCACTGCTGGATATACTCCATGTATGAATGAATTAGTGCGGTGCACCGCCACTGAGCTGATAGCAAAAATGCGAACAGGTGAAGTGAGTGCGGTGGAAATATTCAATGCTCATGTCGAAGTGATAGAAGCGGAAAATTCCCGCGTCAATGCTCTGGTAACACTTTGTCTGGAACGTGCACACAAGGAAGCGATCTTAGCGGATCAGAAATTTGCAAAGGGCGAATCCCTGGAGCCGTTACATGGTTTGCCCTATGCGGTGAAAGATACACTGCCTACCAAAGATCTCCGCACCACCTTTGGCTCGCTATTGTTTGAAGACTATATTCCTTCGGCCGATGCGATACATGTCGAAAGAGCTCGTCGCGCCGGGGCTATCGTTATCGGTAAATCGAATACTCCCGAATTTGCCTCGGGCGCGCAAACCGATAATGCCGTGTTTGGTATTACCCGAAACCCTCGTGACCTTAGCAAGACGGTGGCCGGGAGTTCAGGAGGTTCAGCGGCAGCGTTAGCAGCCTATATGGTACCTATGGTGGATGGTAGTGACCTCGGCGGGTCATTGCGTTCGCCAGCGTCGGTATGCGGTGTCGTCGGATTTCGCCCGACAGCTGGACAGGTACCAAAACGGGACAATACTTTACCTTTCGATGCTTTGCATGTATTTGGCCCGATGGCTCGTAGTGTCGAGGATATTGCCTTGTTTATGTCGGTGTTCACCGGGCGCGATACCGCCTGTCCGCTGTCCTCAACAGCCGAATCAATCGATTTTAATGCACCACTGGAAGCTGCTTTACAGGGTACTCGAATTGCGTTTAGTGCGACTCCCTGTGGTAGTAAGACGCATGATGAGGTAAAGGCTTTATTGAAGACTCGCTGCTCAACTTTTGAATCGATGGGTTGTATAGTTGACGAGGCCTGCCCCGATATTGCCGATAACCATGGGGTGCATGCGGTCGCCGTCGCTTTAAATGCTATTACCGAGCTGGGCGGCTATCTTGACGACGACCGATTCGCCGGTAGTGACCGACTCCGAAAGTTTTTACAAAAGGGTGCGAGATTAACGGCGCATGAGATTGCTGGAGCAAGAAGCATACAGGCGCGCTGCTGGCAGGTTCTCAGTGAGTTCTTTTCGCGCTACGAGTTTTTGTTATGGCCGACCATGGCCGGGTTGCCTTATTCGATTGATTTAACCGACGCCGAAGTCGACGAGGACTGGCGGCCGGTTGAACTAACACCCTCGCTCAACCTGCCAGCAATATCTTTACCGGCAGGTTTGTCACGCGAGGGATTACCAGTAGGGCTGCAGCTTATCGGACCACCGAATTCTGATTTCAGACTGTTACGGCTCGCCTATGGATATCAACAGGCGATGCTTCCCGGTCTGTAGAGCGCCTCTACTCTAGGTAGTCGAGCTGCGCGATGCTTTCTTGCGTTCGTGTTCGAGCAGGAATTTTTTACGGATACGAATATTTTTCGGAGTGACTTCGACTAACTCGTCGTCATCGATGAATTCCAGTGCCTGTTCCAGTGTGAAGCGGATTGGTTTAACCAGGATTAAATTCTCATCTGTTCCAGCAGCCCGGATATTCGTCAGTTGCTTGGCTTTTAACGGATTGACCACCAGGTCGTTGGCGCGACTGTGAATACCGACGACCATGCCTTCGTAAACTTCTTCAGCGTGACCTATCATCAGCTTTCCGCGCTCCTGCAGATTAAACAGAGCATAAGCCAGCGCTTTACCGGTAGCACTGGCGATTAAAACACCGTTTTTGCGTTGTCCTATATCGCCTTCAACTTTTGGGCCGTACTCGTCGAATACGTGGTAGATCAAACCGGTGCCAGAGCTTAGCGTCATGAACTCGGCCTGAAAACCGATCAAACCACGCGAAGGGATAACGTAGTCGAGGCGGACCCGGCCCTTGCCATCGGGCATCATATTCTTGAGCTCTGCCTTGCGACTACCGAGTGCTTCCATGATCGCTCCCTGATATTGATCCTCGACATCGACTGTGAGCTGCTCATAGGGCTCGCAAATCTGCCCGTCGATTTCTCTGAGGATAACTTCGGCGCGGGAAACCGATAGCTCAAATCCCTCGCGACGCATATTTTCGATCAAAATACCCAGGTGTAATTCACCTCGGCCGGAAACTCGAAACTTATCCGAGTCGGTGAGTTGTTCGACCCGCAGGGCAACATTATGCAGGCATTCGCGCTGCAGACGCTCGTCGATCTGTCGCGAGGTGAGGAACTTGCCATCCTTACCCGAAAAAGGCGAGCTGTTGACACTGAAAGTCATATTCACCGTTGGCTCATCGACGGTCAGCGGCGGCAGAGCTTCGACGGTGTTGCGGTCACACAAAGTATCCGAGATATACAACTCTTCGATACCGGAGAAGACGATGATATCACCGGCCTGTGCGGTTTCGGTTTCGATACGCTCAAGCCCTTTAAAGCCGAATATCTGCATCATTCGACCGTCGCGAATTTTATCGTCAGCGCCGATAATCTTCACCGGTGTATTACGGTTAATGGTACCGCGAGTGATTCGGCCGATGCCGAGTACGCCTTTATAGCTGTCGTAGTCGAGACTCGAAATCTGCATCTGGAAAGGACCATCGACTTCGACTTCGGGTGGTTTGACGTTGGCGACGACCGATTCAAATAACGGTGTCATATCACCTTCGAATACATTGTCCTCTGCGCTGGCATAGCCATTCAACGCCGAAGCGTAAATAATCGGGAAGTCGAGTTGCTCGTCGCTGGCACCCAGCTGATCGAATAGATCGAAAACCTGGTCAACTACCCAGTCCGGGCGTGAACCGGGACGGTCGATTTTATTCACCACAACAATCGGGGTGAAACCCATGGCAAATGCTTTCTGCGTCACAAAGCGGGTTTGGGGCATGGGGCCGTCAACCGCATCGACCAGTAATAAAACAGAGTCAACCATGGAAAGAACTCGTTCGACCTCACCACCGAAATCGGCGTGACCCGGTGTATCGACAATGTTAATTCGATAATTCTGGTTTTCTTTTTCGTGCTGCCAGTTGATCGCCGTACATTTGGATAAAATGGTAATCCCGCGTTCTTTTTCCAGATCGTTGGAATCCATCATGCGTTCGGTGACTTCGGCGCGTACGTCGAGCGTGCCGGACTGTCTTAACAGTTCATCAACCAGCGTGGTTTTGCCATGGTCAACATGGGCGATAATGGCGATATTACGCAGATTTGCGCGGCTACTGGAAGTCATGATGTTGTCTGGGGATGTCGTCGGAGATAGGTAAGGCGCGCGATTATAGCGCGTCGGGCGAAGAGTGCCATGTTTATTTTCAGGTCGAAAATTCTACCCAGAAGGTACTGCCTTCTCCGACAGTGCTTTCGACGCCTATATCGCCTTCCATCAGGCGCATCAGACTTCGGGTGATCACCAGACCAATGCCGCTACCTTCGACATTTTCTGGTGCATCCAGGCGATCGAACGGAGTGAATAACTTGTCTATATCCGCCCCGGAAATGCCCTGGCCGCTATCGGTGATACTGATTCGTAGTCGTTCGGTTCCGGATACTTCGGCATCGATGATAATACTGCCCTGGCTCCGGTTATATTTAGTCGCGTTCGATAATAAGTTGAGTATGACCTGTTTGGCGCGAACCGGGTCCGCTTTTATGGTTAATCCTTTGCCGCTTAGCCTGTCGGTTAAGTCGATATTGTGGAGCTTCAATCCAGGGCTAATGAGCGTTTTACACTGAGGCAATAATTCATCCAGGACTACGGTTTCCATAGTAACTTGCAAGCGGCCGGATTCTATTTTCGCCAGATCGAGCACTTCATTAATCAGATGCAATAAGTGATTACCACCATCCAGAATGTTGGAAATGGCCGCTTGATGATCTGCTGTAAGCTGATTTTTATCCATTTCAAGGATTTGTCCAAAGCCCAGAATTGCGTTCAAGGGGGTCCTCAGCTCGTGGCTCATGAGTGAAAGAAATTGCGATTTAGCTTTATTAGAGCTATCAGCCTGTTCCTTGGCGTCGATCAATTGTTGTTCTCTTTCTTTGGCAGCAATGCGTAGACGAATATTGTCTTCGGTGTTTTGATTTATCAGGCTCGCGTTCTTGATAAAAAAGGCAAAAGCCAGTAAAACCGTTGGTACGATAATGATTGACTGGGTGCTTTCTTCAAGAATAAAAAGAGGTATAACGGGCAGCAGGGCGGGAATAGCAAAAACCAGGTAAGCCCGGCGAACGATGGAAAGATTCGATACCGCGCCCGAACACATGCCGATAATCACCAGTGCAACGACCATCTGGTGTTCGGGAATGCCCGCCGGGAAAAGCAGGATACTGCCGAGCCCCCACATGATGCCGGTGACGCAGGAGCCGATTATAAATAGTCTACCCCAGTACTGGTACTGCCTCACCTCGTGATGAGCGCGATTATAGAGGTATCCGAGTACCGCGCGTGCGGAAATCACAATGGTCATTGCTACCAGCCAGCCTATTAGTACCTGATGGTCGATAACTGGCCATTGCGCAATAACAAAGAGTGAGGCTGCAATCAGGGTCGCAGCAACGGCCAGCATCAATGGTTTATAGAGCAGTTTTACCTGCTCGGC
>JAOUJX010000464.1 GCA_029882955.1 Gammaproteobacteria bacterium | reverse complement strand
GCGCCGCAAGACGTCATTATTGTTCATGTTTCTAATCCGGTTTTTTACTGAACGCTCATTGTAACTGTAGCTGATCGTTTCGGCTCGACTGATTTCGTCACTTTAATAGAGAGAGTCGGCCAGCTTCAATTGCCGCTATCATATCAAAGCCACTGACAAGTGACCCATATCAATATAAAGCATTTTAGAGCCGCGTAGCATGCTCTCTATAGCGTCAAACAATCTTTCTAAAAGTCGCTATATTGGTTGCTGCCAGTCATATTGCAGCATAATGGAGGGTAAGGATATGAATGCCTGTTTTCGTTCTTTAATCATAGTAAGCATCGCTCTTTTTATCGGCAGCTGTAACAAACCCGTCAGTTTCAAAAAAGATATTAACCCCATTCTCGTAGCCAATTGCCTCTCATGCCACGATGGCAGTGGAGAAGGTTCCTCTACCAGTGGATTCAGTGTGCAGACCTATGCCAATATCATGAAAGGAACAAAATTCGGTCCGGTGATTTTGCCAGGAAGCAGCGAGTCCAGCACCCTGTTTCGCCTCATCGCTCATAAGGTTGACGAAGCGATTCAAATGCCACCACACCACGAGGGCGCGCAGGCCGAGGGTCGATCAGAACCGCTAACAGAAAAGCAGATCGAATTTATCCAGAGATGGATTGACGAAGGCGCGAAGGATAACTAAGCCCTTTATAAGAGCAAAGGTACTTATCCTGCGCCACTAAGTTCCCAAAACTATTCTACGGTGACAGTAGAATCCTCCAGCAGCACGTCGTAGATATAACCATAGCCGAAATCCTGGTCTAATTGCAGCTTCCCGCTGACCAGTATCACGTCACCTTTTTTTACCGTGCCAGAGGTTGTCACCACCAGGTCTGTTGCTGAGCTGCTATCACGAATATGTATCCAGTTTTTACCCATTACTTTAGGTGTGTACTTGACTACCATGCCACGGACTTGGACGGTTTCACCGGATAATTTCTGCTTTCCGGTTAAGGCTTCGTTAATCGTGATTCCGTTTACGGCCTTTTTTATGGTGCCGACATCGATGCTTTCGGCGCTATCTACCGAGGCGCTGCCTGTTTTGGCGGGCATATCCGCACTACCCGCATGGGCATTAGTCTGGTCGGTCGTAATCTGACCAACAAAATAAATAAGGTCGAATGTTCGATCGAGTGCTTTACTGGTGAAATTAGTCATCGGCATACTCGTCCCGAAAGACACCATACTGCCGGCCTCAAGAGTGACTGGGGCTGAGGCCACCCAGTACTTTTCCTCACCGCTATCGACATGGACATAGGTATAACTGCCCGAATCCATGGCTTCTATCACCTTGCCGTAGATTTTCGCTGGACTATTCCCTGCACTATTCGACTGCGCCAGGCTCAGGCCACTAAAGGTCAGCAAAAATGCCGCGGAGTATATGCTGATGCTTTTTACAATTCTGTTCACGTTCGTCTCCAGAAATAGATTTGTTAATGGATAGTTTATCAGCCTGACGTTGTGCTGACATCTGATTATCATCTTACAGGAAAGCATTTTTTTGAGGTTGATACAGGTCATAAGAAAACCGGATAAACCCGCTCGTTGGTCGTTACCCGGCCAAAATATGAAAAATCATACGCATTCATCACTTAAATTCAAAAATCCATATTATTTTTAGAAATTTCCTAACACTTTTTTCAAAACCAGTCTATATATTAATCATAGTTTTGTGACAAAGGCTATCTACCGCGAAAGCAGTAGAGCGCAAAGTTACCTGCCTGTGACCGAAAGGTTATGGTAGAGGGACTACCGGAGAAACTATTTTTGTATTGCGATTACCAAATTGCAGCTCGTATTTTGAGCTGCTCTGACGGGCGATTGCGAGCATCTCCTACCTTCTATCTTCCTTAGCAGGCTCATTCATTGAGGAAGATTTATGAAGCTTATTACCCAGTCGTTTGTATTCGTTCTGCTTAACATTTCTGTTCTAACACCCGTGTCGGCTGGTAGCTTCAGCGACAGTTTCAAAAGCTGGGTGCTCGATGACGAAACCAGCGCACCTGCGGCCAAAACAGAAACAGTCAGGCTGGATGTATCATCTGCTGAATGCATGGGATGCCATAATGGCAAGGACTCGGGGCATATCGTGGTTAAAAGTGCTAATTCTGCTATGCAGTTTACCTCGTCGGGTCGTCAATCGAATCACCCCATCGGCATGAGATATGACGATTATGCGGCAAATGATCCGGCCAGCTATCGCTCAAGCGCCACACTGGATCCAAATATCAGACTGGTTGGTGGACGGGTTGCCTGCGTTTCATGCCATCAGCTAAAGGACCGTAGCGGAAATACCCCGCACGGTGTGAGCTTCGACCCGTACCAGAAAGTATCTACTCGATCACTATCAAATAATAATGCCGCAGCTTCGACAATGACACTCACCGTAGGCCCGAGAGTGACAGACCTGTGCATGGCATGTCATACCATTTAGGGCAAAAAGCAAATTCAAACAGACCGGCTCTGTAGCTTCAGCACAAAATGCGCAAATCCATCGCGATGTTGAAGTACTGCCTCCCGGTCGCCGTGGAGCTGAAAATAAAGATTACCCCGGGGGGTTTGTGTCACCCCGGCAATTAACATCTGATCAATCTTGTATTCACCGATCGGACCCACGCCAACGCCTCTGGCATAGTCGCCCTGGATTTCCACCCAGGTAACCGGAAAACCACCCATGGTTTTCATATCAGTAACCATCGGCTGCACAGGCTTGCCATTAACCGGCTTGAATTGTCCCACCCAGCGAGCGATATTGGCTTCTGGCCCACCACCCTG
>JAOUJX010000463.1 GCA_029882955.1 Gammaproteobacteria bacterium | reverse complement strand
CAACTCTTTATATAACCTATTACAGTCCTCTCCTGGCACCAACCCCTTACTAATCAAGCAGTTATCTCTACCTTGTACCCCAAGGTACGTTTTCTTGGTACAAAGAGGCGCTCGAAGAGCATTCTAAACATCCGTTCCCCCTATTCACCCAATATTCTTCCTGTGTATTTGCAGCGTTTGCCAATAACACCAAAATTTACATCAAAATAACACCTGCGGACGGCGATGATATTTCATCCAGTTCTTTATCCTCATCTCCCCTGATCCCAGTCAATGCCCATATTTTCTGAGAGCCATGCTAAGGCGGCTTTAAATTCTGGCGAGTTACGGTCAATCGTCTTTGAGGCGAAAATTGTGATTTCCCATAAATTCCGGTGGCTTTGATATATTTCATCTCCCCGATGGCGACCCACATTTTCCTTATCAATCAGCGGCATAATACCGTTTGCATCTTCTACCAGTACCTCTGCAGCCTTAAGCCGCATATTGGGGTTCGGTAACCATAAAAGCACATGCCAGGAGTGTTCTATGCCCGCATACCGGCAAGCCCCTTCTTCGAGCTCTCTTCTCTTCGATGCATGACCAAACTTGCTGAAAAGTTCCTCTGCCTGTGACAGGGCACTGGAGCAGCGAGCGTAAGACTTGAATAATTGACGGTTTTGAACAGCTTCAGCCAGAGACTTGACCGCTTTTTGACTGGCTTCCGTACCGGCAATATTGAGGTTATCTTCAACGTTGGCAATGATGTGTTCGATCAATCCATCATCACCATGACGGATAAACGCCTTTTCTATCGTATCCGTTACTTCCCGGCCAATCTTCTCGACTGCCTCCTCTCCACACTTCGTTTTGAGGCCCGCTTGAAGCTCAGTGATATTACTGTTATAGCTAAGACATTCTTGCGGAAATCTGTCAGCGGCAAGTTCAATCCAGATTAAATCACGCCACATCTCCAGCATTTTTCCCACCATTGCATCTGCCGCAAGTTTTGCATGGTGTACCAGCGCTCGTTCACTTAACTCATATCGATAGCGTAAATATTTGAATAGTTCGGAAATGACATCAGCCCTTTCCTGCCCACCTTTTGTTACCCTCATCACCATCTTTGCGGGATTAGCAGGGTGGCGTTCTGGTGTTACGTAAAACCCGTTCAAAACCCGCTTACCAACTTTAGAGGGTAACCCGGTGTACATATGATCACGCCTGATGTAATCGAGAAGGTCGGCACAAATGGTATTCGATACGATATCTTCAACAAACGAGTATTTACGGTAGAGAACAGATGTCGATTCTTCAAAGGAATATTTTGAAAGTATCAGCGGTTTAAGTGCTCCTAATAAATCCTCGCTAACCCTGCTTCGAACCGATTTATCGATTTGCTCCCACAATCGCTCAAACCTTTCCACATTTCTGTCGTGCTCAATTAAAAACCCAAGATCATCCTCTACTGAATGTCCAAATGGTACGTGACATAAGTCGTGCAACAAACCACCCAGGCGGGCTAATACGGTACATTCGGCCAGATTTAAATCATAATCCGTCTCCTCAGACTCTAGCCATTCAATAAACAGGTCGGGTACCGGATGAGGAGTATTGTGTTGATGTATGACAGAATCCAGTAAATCCTGAACAGAACGCAACACACCGAGAGAATGAGAGAAGCGCGAATGCGTTGCCCCAGGGTAAACCAGATGCGTGGTTCCAAGTTGGCGCACCCGTCGCAGTCTTTGCATTGGTACGCTATCGACAATCTGTGTTTCCAGTCGATTCAGATAAATATCGCCATGAACCGGATCAGTGATAATCTTATACGGGGCTAAGTCGCTGGCATCTAATCCCCAGGGTCTAGATTTAATTTGGTCGGGCGTAAGCCCCCACTTCGGCACAGGCTTAGTTCCAGGAAAAACGGGAGATATTATTGTAGCACGAGCTATGTTTAAGATTGACTGGAATTAAATGCTGCGGCCCGGTTGTACCGTACCAGATGACTATTAACATTTAGAATCCATCTTCCACAGGCTCATCGCCCCAACTCCGCCCAGTACTGAAAATATCAACATCACAAGAAACACATAACCTTCATGGGTCATATAGGCTTTGCCAGCCAGAATCATCGCCAGTCCGAAGACCAGTCCCATCGCAAGTCCGCTATAAAGTCCCTGTGCAGTTGCAGAGTGGCTACTATCTATATTTTTCGAAATATAGGACACAGTCGCCAGATGAGTGCCTGCAAACGTCAATGCGTGCAAGGTCTGCACCATAATCAGAAAAGCCAGGTTGGTGGTCATCCCAAGGACACTCCATCTGACTAGTCCCGCGATTGCTGCTATGAGTAAAATCCGGTGAATCGGGAACCACTTTAGGATCCGGCGCCCCTGACTGAAAAATAGTACCTCGGCCAGTACGCCTTCGGCCCAGAGAAGTCCAACGGTGCGTTCACTGATCTCAGCGTCAAGCCAATGAATGGTCGCAAATCCGTACAGCCCCGCATGGCTGGACTGAAGCATGGCGGCGGTAATGAGTAAAATCACAAATCGTTTGTTAGCCAACAAATCCATAGTTGCTGAGCGATGGGACTGGCGCGGTAACGAGCGCTGGTTTGGTAATAAAATAGCAGCCATCAGCATCAGTGCCGCAGCGACGGTCAACAACGTTAGTATACTTTCAGTATGTCGGCCATGCAGGTAGATTCCGCCCAGGGTTGAAGCGACAATAAATCCCACCGAACCCCAGCGGCGAACCTGACCATACTCAAATCTTGAAACATTCACCGGCAACGTAGCCATACTGTCTATCAGCGGTATAGAACTAGTTAGC
>JAOUJX010000461.1 GCA_029882955.1 Gammaproteobacteria bacterium | reverse complement strand
CAACGCGCAGAAACCACTCAGGAAATACGGATTGCTGTGGAATCGCGACGGGTCAATGAGCAGCAAGCCAGAGAGTTGCTCAAAGCCCACGACGAGCTGGAACTGAAGGTGGCCGAGCGAACGCGGGAATTGAATAAAAGCGAAGAGCGCTATCGACAGATTGCAGATATTTCTTCCGACTGGGTCTGGGAAATGGATTCTGAATTACGATTTACTTATCTCTCAGACGGGTATAGCCGTCTTACCGGGGATAGTCCAGAGTATATTCTGGGTAAAACTCGAGAGGAAATTACTTCCGCCGTGGATCTGGATAAACCCAAATGGCGGCAGCACCTCGCCGATTTGGCAGCACGCAGGGAATTTCGAGAGTTTCAGAATGAGATCGTAACTGCAGACGGTAATAAACGTATCGTGCAAATAAACGGTCAACCCATAACTGATGGTGAAGGCACTTTCCAGGGCTATCGTGGCACGGCCACAGAGGTCACCGGCCAGGTAGCCGCTCAAAAGGCGATGGCTGAAAGTAACGATCGCTTACGGCATGCGATCAAACTGGCGAAAGTTGGATATTATCTGTGGGATGGTGTCGAGCGACGTACTGTGTCCTGTACAGAAGAGCTGGCAGAGATCTTCGGTACGACTGTGGCTGAATATGTCGCTTTGACCGATTCCTACCAGGCATTATTAAACTGGATTCACCCGGATGATCGAGGGTGTTTTGATGCCGCTATAGATCAGGCACTAGATGGGCGAAGAGGTGCTGAACTGGAGTACCGTATAATCGCCAGAGATGGAAAGGTGCGCTATGTTCACGAGGTTGCCGATGCTATTTATGATGATGAAGGTAAATTAATACAGACAGCGGGCTCAATGCAGGATATCACCGAGCGCAAAGAAGCCGAGCAGGCTTTAAAAGATGCTGAAAGGCTCGCTGGTTTTGGTAATTGGTGCTGGTCGATTGAGAAAAATCAGCTTCTATCCTGTTCTGAAGGCTATGCCCGGGTCCTGGGCGTTCCGATGGATGATATACCGGCACGAATTGGCGAGAAATTTCATCAAGTAATACATGTTGAGGATCTCAAGCGCCAGAATCGGGTGTTTAACCTGGCCATGAAGGAGGGCAGACATTACGAGATCGAATACCGTATCGTAAGGCCCGACGGGGAAGTCCGGGATATTCAGGAAATAGGTGAAGCGATCTATGACCTGAGCGGAAACAGGGCGGAATTAAAGGGAACTCTACAGGATATTACTGAGCGGAAAAAAGTTGAACGCGCGATAAACGAGGCAAAGATCGAAGCGGATCTGGCTAACCAGGCCAAATCCAGATTTCTTTCTTCGATGAGCCACGAATTGCGTACACCGCTGAATGCTATTCTCGGATTTGGCCAGATACTGGAGAGAAATCGTAAAGACCCTCTGACTGAGTCACAAAAAAAAGCCGTAGGCTATATTCTTAAAGGCGGTAAACATCTTCTCCAGTTAATAACGCAGGTACTCGATCTCGCTAAGATTGAGTCGGGACAGGCGCCATTATCTATCGAGTCGATAAATCTGGAAAAGGCCATTCAGGAGTGTATCGCTACCACAGAAACGCTCGCGAAGCCGCGAGAAATTAAAATTATCAATCGGGTAGCGGGAACTGATCCACCTTGCATTCTGGTCGATTTAACAGCCTGTAAACAGGTGTTGTTAAATCTTTTATCTAATGCCGTGAAATATAACCACGATGGTGGCACGGTAACAATAGAGGCTGTGGTAATGGATCAGGCAATTCGAGTTAGCGTTACTGATACCGGTGTTGGGATCGATGAAAAATATCAGAGCCATGTATTCGAGGCGTTTAATCGGCTGGGACGTGAAACGCTTGTAGTTGAGGGTACCGGAATAGGATTAACCATTTCAAAGCAATTGGTCGAATTAATGCATGGGAGAATCGATTTTTCTTCCACTGGTGGTAAAGGCAGTGTTTTTTGGGTCGATCTGCCAATCGATGAAGCAGGTCAGTCTCATCAGGTAATTGAACCGACGGGTAATTTTGAAGTAATAGCGGATTTATCGTTAACTAATTCTGACAGGTTTTGTCGAGTCCTTTACATCGAAGATAATCCAATAAACAGGGAGTTGATGTCGGACGTTTTCGAATCAGTATCGAATATCGAGCTGGCAACTGCAGAAACGGCAGAGATAGGCCTGGATATGGTTAAGACGAGGATGCCTGATCTTATCCTGATGGATATTCAGCTACCGGGCATGGACGGTATCGAGGCTCTGAAAATACTCAAGGGGTCAAGCCAAACCCGTCATATTCCAGTCGTGGCGATTTCTGCATCTGCCATGCCAGCTGATCTCGATAGAGCTAGCGGAATAGGCTTTTATGACTACCTGACCAAGCCGATCAGTTTTGGCAAAACGCTTGAGGTGGTGCGTAAGGCATTGGCTGAGCATCCATAGCGATTTTAATAGAATCTGTTACTTTACTGTAGAAACAACAACGGTAGAATCGATCCTTTTATATAATAAGAGAGAATTATAAAATGGCCAGGAAAAAACAAATGGCGACGATAAAATTAACAAGCCTGGTACTTATCGTGGTAGGCGCGGGACTCGCGATATGGGGTTATCAAAAGTCGGGTGGTTTCAACTCACAACTCTCCAATGCCTTAACCGGCTCGCATTCTGATAATGTCATGATGCTTTATATAGGCGGGGCGGCTTGCATTATCGCCGGGCTATTTCTTTTCTTTAGAAAATAAAATAATGACGCTCATTGTGGATACCCCCAGGCCACCTTATTACGCCGTTATTTTCACCTCTATTCGTACA
>JAOUJX010000462.1 GCA_029882955.1 Gammaproteobacteria bacterium | reverse complement strand
AACTATGTTAGCCAACCATCACAAGGTTCGCATCATGGACGAAGCAATCGTTGATTCGGTTAAACTGTCGAGTCGTTATATCACCGCCAGACAGTTACCCGATAAATCGGTTAGCCTCCTCGACACTGCCTGTGCTCGCGTTGCACTAAGTCAGAGTGCAACGCCTGCCGCAATCGAAAATACACAACGCCGCATTAGCCAAACCGATACCAATATCACTTCACTAGAGCGAGAAAATGCAACGCTGGGTAATTGTGATCTCCGTATAGCAGAATTAAAAGAAGAGAAATCGAGACTACAGGCAGAACTTGAATCGCAACACAATCAATGGGTAGAGGAGAAAGAAAAAGTCGAGCAGATACAGCAGCTGCAGGCCAGGATCGAGGAAGATTTTCATACGCAACATATGCCCGACGATGCCGAACGCGAATCGATTAAAAAAGAACTGCACAACTTGATGCAGGCGCTACTCCAGGTCCAGAAAAACAACCCGATGATACAGGTCAATGTCGATGGACAGGCGATTGCCGAGGTAGTTGCTAACTGGACCGGAATCCCGGTTGGCAAAATGCTATCCGACGAAATTCACTCAATACTCGATCTCGCAGACCGTCTCCGTGAACGTGTTATTGGACAAAAACACGCCCTCGAAGCCGTCGCTGAGAGCATTCGAACTTCGCGTGCAGGACTAACCGACCCGAGAAAGCCTATCGGTGTATTTTTTATGGTCGGCTCCAGTGGCGTCGGCAAGACAGAAACCGCTTTGGCGCTTGCCGACATACTCTACGGTGGCGAAACTAATGTCACTACCATAAACATGTCGGAATTCAAGGAGGAGCATAAGGTCTCCATGTTACTTGGCTCGCCTCCAGGATATGTAGGATACGGTGAAGGCGGGGTATTAACCGAAGCCGTACGCCGTAAGCCCTATAGCATCGTACTACTCGATGAAATGGAAAAAGCTCACCCAGGGGTCCAGGATATTTTCTATAACCTGTTCGACAAAGGTACGATAAAAGATGGTGAAGGCCGTGATATCGACTTCAGAAATACGATCATTATCATGACTTCCAACGCCGCTGAAGAACACATTCGAGCCATTTGCGCGCAGTCAGAAGAACTGCCCGATCCAGATGTGCTACTCGACAACTTCAGACCCCAGCTATTAAATTACTTTAAACCTGCATTTCTCGGTCGGTCTACGCTAATACCCTACTATCCGCTCGGCGATGAAGATTTACTGGCGATTACAAAAATCAACATGAATCGCATTCAAAAACGAGTGCATGAGCACTACGACGCCAGGTTTAGCTACGATGACGATGTGATGTTACATATCGTCGCGCGAAGCCAGGAAGTCGACACTGGTGCCAGGAATATTGAAAATATTTTAACGCGTACGATGCTGCCGGAAATGGCCCTGGAATGCCTGTCGAGACTGGCAGAAAATAAGGACATCAATACAATTCATGTTGGATCGGATGAACAGGGTAAATTTAATTATAAAATTGCCTGATTCCTTCTACTGGTTAATACTACTGATCATTGCGCAGATATCAGCTGCCGATGGCCAGGCTGCTGAATCAAATCTGATTGCACGTAGCTATAAACTCAATGAAGCATACCAGCAGTTGTCTCGTGAGTACTATCAAGCCAATACCAGGGACTCCGACCGTATAGACGATATCGATCAACTGGTCTTGCTAACGACTCGGCTGAAAAGTCAGCTGCAATCGGTTGAAGCCAACCAGCTCATCTATGGCAGCCAGCAGGCGATTGAAAACAATCCCGATCAACCGGGAGTCATTCAACTAGTCGAGTCGCTGCTGGATAATAACGAAAGGCAATTAGCAGAAACCGTTTACGACCTGATCGACCAGGCCGGAGATGAAATCAGTCTGGCCAATCTTAGATTCGTTTTCGCAAAATACCATGCCAGACTTAATCAGTGGCTTGAAGTTACCCAACTGCTTAAAAATATTATTCCAAAGCTACAGGGAAGAGATGCCGATTACGCCTATTTGTTGCAGGGCAGCGCGTTACAACACCTGAGAAAACATCGAAGCTCGGTTGAGAGTTATGCCAATGTCATCACCACATCGCCTTACTATATCCACGCGCAACTCAATACCGCGCTGGCCAGTATTCGTCAGGGCTGGATCACCGCTGCACGCGAAATCTTCGAAAGAATCATCCCACTATCGCGTCAGACCGAAAATCGCGAACTCACTAATCGAATATACCTGGTGCTTGGTTATGCCTTATTGCAGAAGGAGTATTATCGTGACGCCCGCCAGGCTTTCCGCAATGTCGGCATCGATAGCCGATATACCAATAAAGCTTTAATGGGCATCTCGTTAACGGCGGTCAGTCAGGGTGACTATATCGGTGGTTTAAACAGTATTTCTGTTTTAAAACAAGGACAAGCTAACGATTTAACTACCGACGAGGCCTATTTAGTCCTGCCGTATATTTATGAAAAACTGGATCAGAGACTGAGCATCTCCAGTAGTTTTTCCGAAGCAATCGATTACTACCAGCAGAAGCTGCTCGCTCTGGATGCCATGAAACAGGAACCGGTGGATTTTGATCGTTTACAATTTGAAAAGATAAGCGGTGATTTACTATTAAATGGTCTGCGTTTTAACTTTAGCCAGCAATACCCGGCTTATTTGATTAAAAACCGTAACAACCTGAAAGACCTCGCAACTGCTTCTGGCGAGACTATACAGACCAGGATAATCGAACAGCTAATTCGCGATTACGATATCCTGCTAAATGAAATCATCTCCAGCCTGATTGAGCAGCGACGCAAATTTATCACCA
>JAOUJX010000460.1 GCA_029882955.1 Gammaproteobacteria bacterium | reverse complement strand
TCGCTTCGCTTTATGGTTTATTCGCGTTGAAATCAGGCATTAGCATACCGACCTTGTTTTTAATCATGGCCTTAATGAATGCAGCAGTCGCTTTATTTATTTTTACCTTAGTTCCAGAATTTATCATGCGTTTAATGGTATGGCTGCTGATTCATACCGTATATCGTGTCAACAAAATAAACCTGGAAAAAATTCCTGCCAACGGTCCCTTAGTACTGGTTTGTAATCATGTCAGCTTTGTCGATGCGCTCGTCCTCATCGGTAGCATCCGAAGACCTATTCGCTTCATCATGTATTACAAAATATTTCAGATTCCACTTCTGTCTTTTATTTTCAAAACAGCCAATGCTATTCCTATCGCCGGGGCAAAAGCGGATCCGGCATTAATGAAACAGGCCTTCGATAAAGTCAGCGAAGCACTTAATAATGACGAAGTGGTTTGTATATTCCCCGAAGGAAAGATTACCGACAATGGTGAAATGAACGAATTCAAGGGCGGCATTAGTCGCATTATAAAGCGTGACCCGGTACCGGTCGTGCCGCTGGCATTGAGAGGCTTGTGGGGTAGTTTTTTCAGCCGTAAATACGGCAACGCAATGACGCGTTTTTTGCCCAGGGGTTTGTTTAGCCGCATCGATTTAATTGCAGATGATGCGATTGCGCCGAGTGATGTCACCCCGAACAAACTATTTGATACTGTGCTTGAGCTAAGAGGGGAGAACAGATAGTTAATGCTCTGGGTCACCCATCATCAATCCGCGCTCATCGCGTAAAATTCGTGTAACAAAATCACATACCGCATCCACTCGAGCGACGTGTCGCAGGTCTTCGTGAACCGACAGCCAGTAACTGCGATCAACCGAAATTTCGTCGGCCAGAACAATCTGTAGGCTTTGCTGGTTCTGCGCCATAAAGCAATGCACCAGCCCTAGTCCGGTGCCGTTTAAAATCGCATTGAATTGCGCGGTGACATTGCTGCTGCGAAAGACTACGTGAGCATTCTTGACGGTCGATTCAAAGAAACGCAATTCCGGCATTTCAATCAAATCGTCTATGTAGCTCACAAACGAATGCGAGGCAAGGTCTTCTATGCTGTTTATCGGTGGATGGTGACTGAGATATTCACGCTCGCCGTATAACTTTAATCGATAGTCACATAGTTTCCAGGCGATTAACCTTCCGCTTTCCGGACGCGCGAGGTTAATCGCGATATCGGCTTCGCGTTTCGACAGGCTCATGCGCCGGGTTTCTGCAACCAGCTCGATTTCGATATCGGGATGCACCTGGCGAAAATCGGCGATTCTCGGAGCAATCACCTGTGAACCTAAAGCTTCGGGCATCGAGATCCGCACCGTACCACTGAGGCGGGCATCCTTGCCGGCGATGTCCTGATACAACTGCGTGGAGCGTGCTTCGATTTCCTCCGCCATCGGTAACAGCCGCAAACCGGCATCGGTTAACTGGTAACCACGCGGTGACTTATCGAATAGGCGGACATCCAGTTGTTTTTCCAGCGCGGTAATACGTCGACTCACCGTTGTATGATCGACATGCAGACGCGATGCGGCACGCACCAGCTTGCCCTGGCGCGATAATTCGAGAAAATAACGGAGATCATTCCAGTCGTACATCTGTGTATTTTTGCAGATCAATTGTGAATATACCACTATTGGAATGCATAAATATCTTTCTTATACTAGTAGACGTAATCCAATATCCCTTCAGGAGCCCGCCATGAATACAGATTTCCCCCAGCTCAACCATTTTGTCAATGGTAAACGAGTACCCGGTACCAGCGGTCGCTTTGGCGACATTTATAATCCCAGCAAAGGCGCCAAGGCCAGCGAAGTACCGCTAGCGTCCAAATCAGAAGTCGAAGCCGCCATAGCAGCTGCACAGGAAGCCTTCCCGGCCTGGGCCGCTACTTCGGTACTGGCGCGCTCGCGTATCATGACCAAATATGTACATTTGCTTTACGAGCACCAGCACGAACTGGCGACTTTAGTCTGTAACGAGCACGGCAAAGTCATCGAAGACGCCATGGGTTCGGTTTTGCGTGGTATCGAAGTTGCCGAATTTGCCTGCGGAGCACCGCATCAGCAAAAAGGTGAATTCTCGGACGGGGTCGCCAACGGCATCGATATCTACTCCATGCGTAAACCGCTCGGCGTCGTTGCAGGTATTACCCCGTTTAACTTTCCCGCAATGATTCCATTATGGATGGCTGGCATGGCACTCGTTACCGGCAATACCGTAGTCATGAAGCCTTCAGAGAAAGACCCGTCATGCCCGCTACTGCTCGCCGAATTATTTGTCAAAGCAGGCGGGCCTCCAGGCGTATTCAATATCATCAATGGTGACAAGGAAGCGGTCGATACACTGCTTAACGACGAGCGCATCAAGGCCGTTAGTTTCGTCGGCTCTACGCCGATCGCCCAATATGTTTACGCTACCGCGACTGCCAATGGCAAAAGATGCCAGGCCATGGGTGGTGCCAAGAATCACATGCTGATTCTGCCCGATGCCGATCTCGAAGATGTCGCCAACGCGCTCATGGGAGCAGCCTACGGCTCGGCTGGCGAGCGTTGTATGGCCATTTCTGTGGGTGTTTGTGTCGGAGATGAAGTCGCCGACAAGCTCATCGAGATTCTCAAGCCTCGCGTCGAAGCCTTACGCATAGGCAATAGCACCGATACCGGCCTCGAAATGGGTCCCTTGGTTACCAAAGAACATCGCGAAAAAGTCATGGGTTATATTCAGATGGCCGAAGACGAAGGTTCTAAACTTATCGTCGATGGTCGCGGTTTTGTTTGTGAGGGTCACGAAGATG
>JAOUJX010000097.1 GCA_029882955.1 Gammaproteobacteria bacterium | reverse complement strand
GGCTACGAACCGAGTTTATTAGAGTTAACTACGCAAAAGCCCAGGATATGGCTAATTTACTCAAGCAGGAAGACAACTCAATTCTGTCGACTCGCGGAGCCGTCAGCGTCGATGAACGCACAAACACCCTGCTCATCAAAGACACCAACGTGAGCCTGGTCAATGTTCGTCAGTTGCTGGCTGAGTTAGACGTCCCGATCCGACAGGTCTTGATCGAATCCCGAGTTGTCATCGCAAACGACGATTTTAGTAAAGAACTTGGTGTACGTTTTGGCGTCAGTCGCGATTCACAGGGGACATTGCAAGCCGGCGATACCGCGATAGCCTCAGGAAGCTTGGACGGAATAACCCAGCTCTGGAACGATGATACTTTTAACTCGCTGGATGGCTTAAACGTTAACCTGCCGGTTCAAAACCCTGCTGGTTCGTTCGCACTCGCTCTGGCCAAGTTACCACTGGGTACGCTGCTGGAAATGGAACTCTCGGCTGCACAAATTGAAGGCCGTGGCGAAGTGGTCTCCAGCCCTCGCGTCATAACCGCCGATTCGCATACCGCGAGAATTGAACAGGGTGTGGAAATTCCCTTCCTCGAACTCGACGATGGCAAAGCTACACTGAAGTTTAGAAAAGCAGTACTGTCTCTGGAAGTAACACCACAAATTACACCGGATGACCGGGTTATCATGGATCTGGATGTACATAAGGATTCTGTCGGTGAACTGGTTGCCTTTGGCGCAGGCCTGGCAGCTCCCAGTATCGATACCCGTGAAGTACAGTCGCAGTTACTGGTCGATAACGGTCAAACGGTAGTACTCGGTGGTATATACGAAACCGTTCAATCCACCCAGGTAACTCGCGTACCTTTCTTTAGCGACATCCCTATTATCGGTAACCTGTTCAAATCGACTAGTACCATAGATGATCGTTCCGAGCTTTTGATCTTTGTTACTCCTAAAATACTGCAGGGTGCTAATCTGGATGTCCGCTAAGTAAAATTATCTAAATTGAAAAAAGGCAGCCTTTGGCTGCTTTTTTTTTGCGTGGCTAAGCTGTATATGCTCTTTTTACCTATTCAGTTTCTTGTATCATACCGGCATGAGCACTAGAAATATTATTCTGATCGGTCCAATGGGATCGGGAAAGTCCACCATCGGCAGTATTATGGCGAAAAAACTGAATCGAGAATTCCAGGATAGCGACCATTATATCGAAGACAAAACCGGCGTCGATATTGCCCGAATATTCGATATCGAAGGTGAGCAGGGTTTTCGAAACCGCGAGACGAATGCGTTAAGAGAATTGCTGGATCAGGAAAGTCGTATAATCGCCACCGGTGGCGGCTCTGTCTTACGACCTGAAAACCAGTCACTGCTGCGCTCCAGAGGCTATATCATTTTTCTCGATACGTCGGTGAATCAACAAATGCAGCGACTAAATCGCGATAAAAAGAGGCCGTTATTACAAACCGAAAACCCTCGGCAACGGCTGGAAGCCATTCTTCAAGAGCGGCGTCCTATTTATCTTGATCTCGCCGATTTCGTAGTAAAAACCGACCGGCGGCAGGCTCGTAAACTGGCGTCAGACATTATTAAGCAACTACCGGAAAATATACGTTAAACCATGGCGTCAAATCATACATTAAGTGTCGATCTGGGTGATCGAAGCTATCCGATTTACATCGGCTCAGGCCTCATCCATCAACCTGAATTACTCACCAGTCATATCCGTGGCCACTCAGCCTTAATCGTCACTAATACTACAGTAGCACCGCTTTATCTGAATGCGATTGAAAACTCTTTAAATAGTGCCGGTATTCGTTACAACAGCATCAAACTCGACGATGGTGAACAATACAAAACCATCGAATCGGTTATGGCTATTATAGAAATCCTGCTCACCGAAAGACACGACCGGCAAACCACTTTAATCGCCCTCGGTGGTGGTGTAGTCGGCGATATCGCCGGTTTTACCGCCAGTATCTACCAGCGCGGTGTTCATTTTATACAAGTACCCACCACCCTGCTATCACAGGTAGATTCGTCGGTCGGCGGTAAAACCGGCGTTAATCACCCTTTGGGAAAAAATATGATCGGTGCTTTTTATCAACCGCAGTGTGTGATTGCTGACACCTCCACATTGAGCACCCTGCCCGATAGGGAGCTTAGCGCAGGTCTTGCAGAAGTTATTAAATACGGGCTAATTTATGATGCTTCATTTTTCAGCTGGCTCGAGCAAAATATAAGCGGGCTAATGCAAAAAGATAACAGCCTGTTAGCCGAGGCAATTCTGGTCTCCTGTCAAACCAAGGCTGAAATTGTCCAGCAGGACGAACGCGAATCAGGCATAAGAGCCATATTAAATCTCGGCCATACCTTCGGCCATGCCATTGAAACAACGATGGGTTATGGCAACTGGCTACATGGCGAAGCGGTCGCCACCGGCATGGTCATGGCTTGCGATTTATCGCTACGTCAGGGCTGGATAGACGACAGTGTCAGGCAACGTTGCATCTCATTACTCAAAAAATGCTCCCTACCGGTTAGCCCACCGCCGGATATGGGCATCGACCAATACATGGATGCGATGGCTATCGATAAGAAGACAGTCAATGGCACGATAAAATTCATTCTATTAGAGGCCCTGGGCAAGGCCATTGTTACCTCTGATTACGATCCTGAACTACTCGTTCAAACCCTATCCGAATGTTGAAAATATTTTGACGATAATCGCGCACCTTTTTGGTGCGCACAGTTCGGTTTCTATTCCAAAATACGATCAATCCGCTAATCATTGAACTCGGTTAGTGAGCACAGGTATAATATTCAGCCTTTTGCCCGCGTCAGGCTTAAGCAAAACAAGCGTGGAGCGCCTGGATTCGTTGAATGAAGCGAAGTGCAACCCGGTGTTTCACCACTCTACTCTTACTTTAACAGCCGATTTCAGCACCATGAAACAGGCTCCGGTATCAACAATGAGCAACAGCACGAAATTGAAGGGTCTGTACCGACCTAGTTTTGAAAAAGACAGCTGTGGTTTTGGTTTAATCGCCAATATCGACGATAAACCCAGCCATTGGCTCATTAATACCTCAATCGCAGCACTGGCTCGCCTGACCCACCGCGGCGCAGTAGCGGCCGATGGGAAATCGGGTGATGGCTGTGGCTTATTACTGAAAAAGCCAGACTCATTTTTACGCGCCAAAGCCGACAAGCTGGGTATCAGTTGCGCCGAGCAATACGCGGTCGCTCTGGTTTTTATATCGCCGCATGCAGGCGAAACCGAGATTTCGAAATCTATTATCGAAGAGAAAATCAGCGCCCAGGGCCTTGAATTTGCGGGATGGCGTGCCGTACCGGTTGACCCTGCTGCCTGCGGCGAAGAGGCACTTAAATCGCTACCGGCAATTTACCATGCCTATATCAATGCGCCGGACTCCATCAGCACCGCAGAATTCAATCGTTCGCTTTATCTTGCCCGCCGAGCAGCAGGCCACGCTCACGAAGCACTGGAAAACACCCGTATCAACGATTATTACTATATATCAAGCATGTCCTCAGAGGTACTTTCCTATAAAGGATTGATCATTCCTGAAAATCTGCCGGTGTTTTATAAGGACCTGAAGGACGAATCGATGGAATCTGCCATTTGCGTCTTCCACCAACGATTTTCCACCAACACCTGGCCACAATGGAAACTTGCCCAGCCGTTTCGCTATCTGGCACACAATGGTGAAATCAATACTATTCAGGGCAACCGCAACTGGGCCAATGCCCGTGCCTACAAATTCAAATCTGAACTACTGCCCGATATCGAAGCCATCCAGCCACTGGTCAATATGTCGGGTTCCGATTCCAGCTCGATGGACAACATGCTCGACTTCCTGCTCTCGGGCGGCATGGATATTTTCCGCGCTATTCGCTTACTGATCCCGCCAGCCTGGCAAAACGTCGACAACATGGACCCGGCATTACAGGCATTTTACGAATACAATTCGATGCACATGGAGCCCTGGGACGGCCCCGCCGGAATCGTCTTAACCGAAGGTCGATACGCCTGCTGTGTGATGGATCGTAACGGATTGCGCCCTGCCCGCTGGGTCATGACCAGGGACCGGCATATCACCCTCGGCTCTGAGATCGGCGTATGGGATTACAAACCCGAAGACGTTATTGCAAAAGGCCGTTTAAAACCCGGTGAAATGATTGCAATAGATACCGAAACCAGCAAGTTACTATTATCGGAGGATATCGATAAACAGTTACAAAACCGCCAGCCCTACGAAATGTGGTTACGCGACCGACTCAAGCGTGTGAGCTCGAGCCCGGTAGACTCGCCCTTCTCTGCACTGGCGATGGATAAGGAAAAACTTACCCGGCTGGAAAAACAGTTCCAGGTCAGTTTCGAAGAACGAGATCAAATTCTCAAAGTGCTGGCTCAGGACGCCCAGGAAGCAACCGGATCGATGGGTGACGATACGCCATTACCTGTCTTATCTTCGCATCGTCGCTCGCTATTCGATAGTTTTCGTCAGCAGTTTGCCCAGGTTACCAATCCGCCTATCGATCCACTGCGCGAAAAAATTGTCATGTCGCTGGGAACCTGTTTTGGCCGTGAACACAATTTATTCAACGAGAAAGCACGGCATGCAGACAGGTTAATCGTCAGCTCACCGATATTATCTGAACAAAAATTCGTCGCCCTGCTCTCCTGGCACGACGAAGGCTATCCATCCGAAACCATCTCACTCAGTTACGATCCAGAAAAAATGAACCTCAAAGAAGCGATCATCGACATTCAGGATCGGGCCGAAAAAGCCTCGCGTCGAGGAATCGTGCTACTAATTTTGAGCGATAAAGATATCCCGCAAAACAAACTCGCTGTACATGCCGCACTTGCCACTGGTGCCGTGCATCGACGCCTTTGTTACACCGGTGGGCGCTGCGACACCAATATCATTCTCGAAACCGGCACTGCACGCGATTCGCATCATATGGCAGTATTACTCGGATTCGGTGCAACAGCCATTTATCCTTACCTGGCCTACGCCAGCATCGTCGGCATGACCCGAAGCGGCGAATTAGCCGATCTTGAGTGTCCGGGTACCGGGACGAATTATCGAAAGGGCATTAATAAAGGCCTCTATAAAATTATTTCGAAAATGGGTATCTCGACCATTAGTAGTTATCGCGGCGCGCAATTATTCGAGATCGTTGGCCTACACCAGGAGGTTGTCGACCTCTGCTTCCATGGCACTATCAGCCGTATCGACGGCTTAACTTTCGAAGATATCGAAAACGATCAGCGAGCCATCCATCAGTTAGCCTGGAATCCGCGTAAAAGCATCAGTCAGGGCGGTCTGCTGAAATACATTCATGATGGCGAATATCACGCCTACAACCCCGATGTAGTCCAGCTACTACAGCAGGCGGTGAATAGCGGTGACTACAAACACTGGCAAACCTACGCCGGTGTCGTCAATAACCGTCCGGCAGCGGCATTGCGAGACCTGCTCAGACTCAAGCCACAGGGCGCCATCGACATTGACTCGGTAGAGTCACTGGAAGATATTCTAATTCGGTTCGATTCCGCTGGTATGTCGCTCGGAGCACTCTCGCCGGAAGCCCACGAGACCCTGGCACAGGCGATGAATCAGCTTGGTGGCCGCTCTAACTCGGGTGAAGGTGGCGAAGACCCGGCACGCTATGGCAACGACAAAATTTCCAAAATCAAACAAATCGCTTCCGGCCGATTCGGTGTTACCCCGCACTACCTGGTCAATGCCGAAGTTTTGCAGATCAAGGTAGCCCAGGGGGCTAAACCGGGTGAAGGTGGTCAATTACCCGGTAACAAGGTTAATGAGCTGATCGCTCGCCTGCGTAATTCAAAACCCGGAGTCACACTGATTTCACCACCGCCACATCACGATATTTATTCAATCGAAGACCTGGCACAGTTAATCTATGATCTTAAGCAGGTAAATCCCGATGCACTGGTTTCGGTCAAACTCGTTGCCGAAGCCGGAGTCGGCACGATTGCTGCGGGTGTTGCCAAGGCTTACGCCGATTTAATCACTATCGCTGGTTATGATGGTGGCACCGGCGCCAGCCCTCTGACCTCCGTCAAATATGCTGGCTCGCCCTGGGAACTCGGCCTAACCGAAACTCACCAGGTATTACGCGCGAATGGTTTGCGCAGCAAGGTGCGCATACAAACCGATGGTGGTCTGAAAACAGGCCTGGATGTCATCAAAGCTGCTATCCTCGGTGCCGAAAGTTTTGGCTTTGGTACCGGACCCATGGTAGCGATGGGCTGCAAGTACCTGCGCATCTGCCACCTCAACAACTGTGCTACCGGGGTTGCCACACAAAACCAGCTACTGCGCGAACTGCATTACAACGGTAACGTCGAAAAGGTTAAGAACTATTTTCGCTTCATTGCCCGCGAAGTTCGCGAACTGCTCGCCGAACTTGGCGTAGCCCGACTGGCCGATTTGATCGGTAGAACCGACCTGCTCGAAATCATCAAAGGTAGTACCCCGGGTCAACACCACCTGAACCTGGAACCATTGCTCTCCAACGGCGGGCTCCCGGAAGATTTACCGCAATACTGTACCGAGGCACGTAATGCACCGTTTGACAAAGGTGAACTGGCTGAGCAAATGGTTATCGACTGCCTGCCCTCGATCCAGAACAGCACGGGTGGTGAATACGAATATAGCCTGAAGAATATTCATCGCTCGATTGGCGCTCGGCTTTCTGGAGAAATCGCCAGGATCCACGGCAACCATGGCATGGCAGACAACCCTGTCACACTGAAACTCACCGGCACTGCCGGTCAAAGCTTCGGTGTCTGGAATGCCGGCGGTCTACACATGTACCTCGAAGGCGATGCTAACGACTATGTCTGTAAAGGCATGGCCGGCGGTAAAGTCGTCATTTCGCCACCTGCCAACAGTCATTTTAAGTCGCAGGACGCAACCATTATCGGCAATACCTGCCTCTACGGGGCCACTGGCGGCAAACTGCTTGCGGCCGGGCTCGCGGGTGAGCGATTCGCCGTACGTAACTCGGGTGCCAGCGCTATCGTCGAAGGCATTGGTGATCATGGCTGCGAGTACATGACCGGCGGCATCGTCACCATCCTCGGCAATACCGGTGTCAATTTCGGCGCAGGCATGACCGGCGGCATCGCCTATGTGCTCGATCTCGACAATAGTTTTATCGATCGTATCAATAACGAACTGATCGACATTCACCGTATTCTGGACCAAAGTATGGAGAGTCACCGGGTCTATCTGAACGATGCCATCACCGAGTACGTCAAAGAAACAGGTAGTGAGTGGGGGCAGTATATTCTGGAAAACTTCAGCCACTTCCAACGCCGTATCTGGATGGTGAAGCCCAAAGCAGCCGAATTTGATTCGCTACTCGAAACCCTGCAACGCAATGCCGCATAAGGCCTGCGTTAACAAAAACCGATTCTGCTAACCATTACCATGGCTGGCAGAGTCCCACGTAGTTTCATCGATGACCTGCTCAACCGGGTCGATATCGTAGAAGTCATCGACAGTCGAGTACCTTTAAAGAAAAAAGGCTCTGAATATTGGGCCTGCTGTCCGTTCCATAACGAAAAATCCGCCTCCTTTTCAGTTAGTCAAAACAAGCAGTTTTTCCATTGCTTTGGTTGTCAGCAATCCGGTAACGCCATCGGTTTTTTGATGGATTACGACCACATGGAATTCGTCGAGGCGATTGAAACCCTGGCTCAGAGCATCGGCATTGATGTGCCCTACGAACAGGGTCAGGCGCCACGGAAACCCGCCCCCGGCACGGACTCGCTATACAATGCGATGGGAAGTTGCACCGAGTATTACCAAAACCAGCTCAAGCAGAATAATACGGTGATCGATTATCTCAAACAGCGTGGTATCAGTGGCCAGACCGCAAAAGATTATGCGATTGGTTATGCGCCGGAAGGCTGGCGTAACTTACCGGGCGAACAAAAACTATTACTCGAAGGCGGTATGCTGGTCGAAAAAGACAATGGCCAGCACTACGATCGATTCCGCCACCGCCTGATGTTTCCGATCCGTGATCGAAGCGGCCGAACCATCGCCTTCGGCGGGCGTGTGATCAAGGCCGAAGATAATCCAAAATACCTGAACTCACCCGAAACCTCGATATTCCACAAGGGTGAGGAAATTTACGGCCTCTTCGAACTTAAAAAAGCGGTGACCAATATCGAACAGATCTTTGTCACCGAAGGTTATATGGATGTCGTCGCGCTGGCTGAACACGGCGTTAAAACTGCCGTAGCAACGCTCGGAACCGCCATCAATAATGCCCAGATAGAAAAGTTATTTCGCAGTTGTAAAATTCTGGTGTTTTGCTTCGATGGTGACAACGCTGGCAGAAAGGCTGCCTGGCGTTCGCTCGAGCAATGCCTGGCGTCGCTGAAAGAGGGTCGACTGGCGAAGTTCCTGTTCCTGCCGGATGGCCATGACCCGGATAGTTTTATCGGCGAACATGGTAACCAGGCCTTCCAGCAGCAATGCGCGAATGCGACAACTCTGACCGAGTTTCTGTTTAACACGCTAAAAGCTGAATGCAATATCCAGAGCCTGGAAGGAAAGTCGCAGTTTCTTGACCGATTACGTCCTTACTTCATGCAAATACCGCTACAAAGCCTTAAAGATCAAATACTTGGAGAAGTCGAGCGACAATTATCGGTCCAGCTTGATACTCGCCTGTTCAACATCCTGGGCGAAGACACTGTCAGCCAAACCGTAAAAACAGTTATCCCAGAAAATCGCTGGACAGCCACAAAGCTGGCCATTAACCTGCTTCTGCATAAACCGCAACTGGCTAAAAATACCGGCTCTCTGAACCACCTCACCGAGGCGAACATACCCGGTACTGATTTGCTCCTACAGTTACTCGATACCATCCATGAAGAACCGGAAATAAGCACCCAGAATTTGCTCGACCGCTTCAAAGGTAACCCACACGAATCACATCTATATCAACTCGCTGCCGTGCAACCCGCAATGGAAAACGAAGAAAGTATCGAACCGATGTTTCGAGACTGTTTACAGCAGTTGCAAGTGCAATATATAAAAATTCGCCGACAACAATTGATTGAAAAATCCCAGTCCGGAGAGCCCCTTTCTGAAGCTGAAAAGTGCGAACATAAACAATTATTCACAAAACATTAATATCAACATCAATACCTTGGAAAACCCATAAAAAGTCTTATATACTGGTACGTTAATCTGCACAATTTCATTTTTATTGAGGCACCATGGATCAAGATCAGCAATCGCGTCTAAAAGAATTAATTGCTAAAGGCAAAGAACAGGGATTCCTGACTTACGCCGAAGTGAATGATCACCTGCCTGAGGGTATCGTCGAGCCCGAGCAAATCGAAGATATTATTCGTATGATCAACGACATGGGCATCAAAGTCCATGAATCGGCACCCACTGAGAGCAACGAAATCCTCAGTGACACCGAGACCGAACCCGACGAAGACGCTGCCGAAGAAGCCGCCGCTGCACTGGCTTCACTCGACAGTGAGTTTGGCCGCACCACCGACCCGGTGCGTATGTATATGCGCGAAATGGGCACTGTCGAACTGCTGACCCGCGAAGGCGAAATAAAAATTGCGCGCCGTATCGAAAACGGTCTAAATCAGGCTATGAGTTCGCTGGCACGTTACCCGGATACCATGCGTCTCATCCTCGAACGTTATAACGAAGTACGCGAAGAAGAAGCAAAGCTCAGTGACTTGCTAGTTGGATATGTCGATCCCAATGAGGATCCTAACGCCATACCAATGCCTGCTGCGGCACAGACCAGCGACGACGACGATGACGACGAAGCCGAAGTCGAAGACACCGGTCCCGATCCAGAAGAGGCAGAAAGACGCTTCACCATTATCGAAAAGTCTTTTGCCAAAGCCATGGAAGCCATGGGAAAGGATGACGATAAAGCCTACGACCGCAACATGAGCAAGGCCGTAACCGAGTTAATGGAAATCAAGCTACTGCCCCTGTTCATCGACCGACTCAGCGCCAACCTGAAAGATATTATTGATCGAATTCGAACCAATGAGCGCACCATATTAGATATCTGCGTCAAACAGTCGCGCATGCCTCGTAAGGCATTTATCGAAACCTTTAAGGCAAACGAGACCAATCTTGACTGGATCACACCTCATATTGAAGCGGGTGAAAGTTATTCAGCAGCCCTCGACGAAGTTAAGGACGAAATCTTACGCTATCAGAAGCGCCTGAAAAACATCGAAAAGGCATCGCATCTTTCGATCCACGAAATCAAGGAAATCAATCGCAAAATGTCGATCGGCGAAGCCAAAGCACGCCGAGCCAAGAAAGAAATGATCGAAGCTAATCTGCGCCTGGTTATTTCAATTGCGAAAAAGTATACCAATCGCGGCCTGCAATTCCTCGACCTGATCCAGGAAGGTAATATCGGTCTGATGAAAGCGGTAGACAAATTCGAATACCGTCGCGGCTATAAATTTTCTACTTACGCCACCTGGTGGATCCGTCAGGCGATCACGCGTTCGATTGCTGACCAGGCACGAACCATTCGTATCCCCGTGCATATGATCGAAACCATCAACAAACTGAATCGAATTTCACGCCAGATGCTGCAGGAGCTCGGTCGCGAACCACAGCCGGAAGAACTCGCAGAGAGAATGGAACTACCCGAAGACAAGATCCGCAAGGTACTGAAGATCTCCAAGGAACCTATCTCCATGGCCACCCCGATCGGTGACGATGAAGATTCAAACCTCGGCGATTTCATCGAAGACACCAACGTCGCCCTGCCCGCAGATACCGCCACCAACGCGGGTCTGTCAGAGTCGACGCGCGAAATTCTCTCCAGCCTGACACCGAGAGAAGCCAAAGTACTTCGCATGCGCTTCGGCATCGACATGAACACCGATCACACGCTGGAAGAAGTCGGCAAACAGTTCGACGTCACCCGTGAACGGATTCGTCAGATCGAAGCCAAGGCATTGCGCAAACTGCGTCATCCGAGCCGCTCCGAACAACTGCGAAGTTTTATTGACGCAGACTAGGTTTTCGATACAATTCGCGTTCGTTTTCAACACCGTCATTCCGGCCTACGAGCCGGAATCGATTTTGGAAGTGAAAAAAGACAAGTCAAAGGGCCTGTAGCTCAGTTGGTTAGAGCAGTGGACTCATAATCCATTGGTCGGAGGTTCAAGTCCTCCCGGGCCCACCATTTAAATCAATAACTTA
>JAOUJX010000459.1 GCA_029882955.1 Gammaproteobacteria bacterium | reverse complement strand
CGGATGTATGGCGGCTTTAGTGCCCAATACTTATTTTTATATAAGAATGGGTAAGCAGGCGGAAAATAATGATGCGCAGCAGTGGTTGAGCTACGCATACCGATCTGAGTTCGGGAAGTGGTTGATGACAGGCATGATTTTTCTGCTGGCTTTCACTTCGAATCACTCCTGGGATCCAATAGTTTTGTTCGCTGGATATATCCTGGTTCAGGTGTCCAGCGGGTTTATACCATTTGTAACTAAGGGTAATTGATCAGAGATGGCTGATAGCTACGCAAATTCAAGCGAATACATCAAACACCATTTGACTAACCTCGTGTATGGTCAAAAGTCTGATGGTGCATGGGGTATTGCTCATAGCCCTGAAGAAATCAAAGAAATGGGTTTCTGGTCACTTAATCTCGACTCCATGATGTTCTCTATTGGTCTGGGCCTCTTTTTTCTGTGGATATTCCGCAGAGCAGCCAAAAAAGCATCCACGGATGCGCCTACCGGATTGCAAAACTTCATCGAAATGTTAATAGAATTTATTGATACGTCGGTACGCGGTTCATTTTCCGGTAAAAACCCTCTGATTGCGCCGTTGGCTTTAACGATTTTCGTCTGGATTTTCCTGCTCAATTTAATGGATCTGATTGCAGTTGATCATATTCCGTGGCTTGCGTCTTTGATGGGTGTGCCGTACCTTAAAATCGTTCCAAGTACTGATCCTAATATAACCTTTGGGCTGGCAATTTCGGTCTTTTTCCTGATTGTTTATTACAGTATCAAGATGAAAGGCCCTGGTGGATTTTTCGCTGAACTGGCTTTTCATCCCTTTCCGAAATTTATGATGCCGATCAATCTGATTCTCGAAGGCGTCACACTCATTGCTAAGCCGGTTTCTCTGGCGCTTCGGCTCTTCGGTAATATGTACGCAGGTGAAGTCATCTTTATATTGATAGCAATCATGTATAGCGGTGGCTGGGCTCTCGGCTTTTTCGGCGGCGCCTTGCAGCTTGTTTGGGCGCTTTTCCATATTTTGATTATTACCTTACAGGCGTTCATTTTTATGACGCTGACCATCGTATATCTTGATATGGCATCGCAGACTGATCACTAATTTTTAACTGAAACAATACACTTAACTTATTTAGGAGAAAATCATGGAAACAGCTACAGGTTTGATTTATTTGGCGGGTGCCTTAATGATGGGCTTTGGTGCTTTGGGTGCCGCCGTTGGTATCGGTATGCTCGGTGGTCGATTTCTGGAAGGCGCAGCGCGCCAACCTGAGTTGGTTCCAATGCTGCGCACTCAATTCTTCATCGTAATGGGCCTTGTTGACGCGGTTCCTATGATCGCAGTAGGTCTGTCAATGTACGTCCTCTTCGCTGTTGTATAGGTATCCTTTTTTCAGAATAGAACGAGGATAGCAATATGAATTTCAATGCAACTCTGATCGGGCAGTCAATTGCCTTCGCAGTGTTTGTCTGGTTCTGCATGAAATATGTATGGCCACCATTGATTGGCGCGCTCGAAGAACGTAATGCCAGAATCACCGAAGGACTGGCTGCTGCCGAGCGAGGTCAGAAAGAACTTGAGCAAGCACAGGCGAAAGTCAGTGAGAACCTGGGTGAAGCCAAGCAGCAGGCGCAGGAAATCATCAATCAGGCACAGAAACGTGCTAATGAAATTGTTGATGGAGCCAAAGACATTGCACGTGAAGAAGCAGACAAGATTAAAAATGCTGCGACTGCCGATATCGACCAGCAGGTCAATAGCGCACGTGAACAGCTTCGTAAGGAAGTATCTGTTATCGCCCTGAGCGGTGCCGAGAAGATACTCCAGCGCGAAGTCGATGCCAAAACGCATGCCGCGGTACTCGATGAGCTGGTAGCCCAAATTTAGGTCTTAAAATTATGTCCGATTTTGAAACTACAGCCCGACCTTATGCCAAAGCGGTATTCGAGCTAGCATCCGAGGAAGGTAAACTGCAAAACTGGGATGACAGTCTGCAGGCGGCCGCGTTGATCGCAAGTGATGCGCAAATGCAGGCGCTATTCCATTCTCCCTCGTTGCTTTCGAGTGAGCAGGTGGAAATATTTTTATCGATTTTTTCGGATATTAAAGAGGCACCCGAGGTAAGCGATGATTTTAAGAGTCTGATTTCACTGTTAGCAGAAAACGGTCGACTGGCGTCGATACCGGCAATAGCAATCACCTTCGAAACCTTGAAACAGGCGGCCGAAGGCAAGATTGAAGTGCAGGTTAAATCGGCACAGGCATTGACTGGCGAGCAGCAGGACAACATAGCTAAGAGCCTGGTGAAGAAGCTCGGCAAAGACGTGACCATTACGGCTGAAGTCGATGAGTCGTTAATAGCCGGTGCGATAATCCAGGCTGGCGATATGGTCATCGATGGTTCGGCCCGTGGCCGCCTCGATAAACTTACTATTGCGCTGAACAAATAGCCTAATTAAGAATAGCTTAATTAAGAACAGCCTAACTAAACCATTTAGAATTTTACGATTACGGGATAAACGCGATGCAACTTAATCCGTCAGAAATTAGCGAACTTATTAAAGATCGCATTAAGAACTTTGAAGGTGCTGCCGAAGCGAGAACAGAAGGTACTGTTGTCAGCTTGATGGATGGTATCGCACGTATTCACGGGCTCGCCGATGTCATGTCTGGCGAAATGATTGAATTTCCAGGTGACACCTACGGTATGGCGCTTAACCTCGAGAGAGATTCGGTTGGTGCGGTTATACTCGGCGCCTACGGTCATATTTCGGAAGGTGATACTGCCAAAACGACTGGACGTATTTTAGAAGTGCCAGTGGGTGAGCAATTAC
>JAOUJX010000096.1 GCA_029882955.1 Gammaproteobacteria bacterium | reverse complement strand
TTCAATCAGGCAGATCAATCTATATTTACTATACTCAGAGTTTTGGTCATTTTAGTAAAAGATACAGATGCACAATCGGGCCCGGCTAAGTAAAAAAATTAGTATAGGAGTAACTCTGGTTCTAGCCTGCGGACTGTCTCTCGGACTTGGAATTATTTATTCCAAGGAAAAAGAAAATCTTAATCATACAATCCATGACAAGGCCGAACGCACCCTGTTATCGCTTAAATCGAGCCATACCCAGGCGATGCTCTTTCGAGGTCACAAGAAAGACAATAATCCGGTTCTACAGGCACTCAATGGCACCATAGAATCGATGCAAGTGACACAGGAGCAGATGAATATCTGGCTTATCATGGGTTCCAGCGTAATCGATTTCCAGCGAAAGGCCGGGAGCAACGAAATCGAACCCCCTAGAGACGATGTAGACCGGGAAGCCCTGTCGTCGCTTAAACCTGTCGGTCGATATATATCTGATTCGATTTATCGCTATACGATCCCGATTATTCTTGGTAGAGACGAGGCCGACAACCCTGCCTGTTTTAGCTGTCATGGGGCCGATATGGGTATACAGGACGGTGAGGCTATCGGGGGGTTCTCAGTATCTTACGACGCGACAGAAGACCTCGAGCATTTCAGGAGCTTACTATACAGCTGGGTAGCGATATTCATTTTCATTGTGGTCGTCATCGCCATTGCGATAGTTGTCTATATTAACCGTCTGATATCGCAACCGGTAGAGAACATCGCATCGATCATGGATAGAATCTCGGAAGCCGATAAAGGCGTATTGATCCCCGATCCCGCTTCAGCCGAGAGCTTCGAGATAGCGGAAATACTCAAATCCTTAACTGTCTTTAACAACCACTATCGGTCGAATGTGAATGAGCTGGTCGAACAGCTTAGCGAACAAAAATACGCCATAGATCAGCACTCCATCGTCGCGACTACGGATATTAGAGGAACGATTACCGAGGTAAACGACAAATTTTGTGAGATCAGCGGTTACTCAAAAGAAGAATTAATCGGAGCAAATCACCGTATTTTAAATTCGGGCAACCAGCCCAAAGAATACTGGCGAGATATGTTTCGAACCGTTTCAAAAGGTGGCGTCTGGCACGATGAAGTACTCAATATGTCGAAACTTGGGACACCCTACTGGGTAGATACCACCATCCTGCCAGTCATGTCAAAATCACAACCCGACAGGAAACGAGTCAAAGGCTATATCTCGATACGAACAGATATCACCGAAAAAAAGGAACAGGAGAACAAGCTGATAGCCGCCAGGATAGATGCGGAAAGCGCAGTAGTAGCCAAGTCACAATTTCTTGCGACGATGAGTCATGAGATTCGTACACCTATGAATGGCGTCATCGGCATGGCCCAGCTACTTGAAGATACCCCCTTAAACAGCGAACAAAAAGATTTCCTGGGAACCATTACCCGCTCAGGGAATAGTCTTCTGGATATCATCAACGACATTCTCGATTTTTCTAAACTTGATGCCGACATGGTCGAGATCGAATCCATCAGCTTCGATTTAGAGCGGCTATGCCAGGAAAGTCTCGAGTTAGTAGTCGGCAACAGTATCAATAGCAAACTCCAGTTTATATTTGATTATCACCCGGACTGCCCACGGCTTTTTACCGGTGACCCTGCGCGCCTTCGACAGGTGCTGATCAACTTAATAGGCAATGCATATAAATTCACTAAAAAAGGATACCTTCGACTCAGCGTATGGTACGAAAATGAAGGATCTACCACTGGAAGCTTACGCCTGGAAATTCAGGATTCTGGCATCGGTATGAAACCAGAAACTCTCGAGCACCTGTTTGATGAGTTCACTCAGGCCGATAGCAGCACCACTCGCGAGTTCGGGGGTACTGGCCTGGGACTGGCTATCACTAAAAAGCTTGTCAGCTTGATGGGAGGGCAAATCGGTGTCAACTCGGTATATGGGGAAGGCACCACTTTCTGGATCAACTTTTCATTACCCAGAGCCGAAGCTCCCGAGATCATTAAATCACCTTCGCTCCAATCCGTACGCATTCTGTTCGTCGACAACAATCGGGAAAATTGCCGCATCTTTAACCGCATTCTTGAGCACATGGGCACCAATCCCGTTATCATTTCTGACCCGACCCAGACTATTGAAATACTAACCCATGCGAGGCAGGAAGATCAGTCTTTCCAAATCGTTATACTGGGTCATAACATGCCAGAATTCAACGGCATACAACTGGGGAAAGATATTCGTCTCGATAACCGGTTCGATGATTTAAAACTACTGCTTTTCCCATCAAGAAATGAAAAAGGCGATACTGCGCTATCCGAGCAGGCTGGATTCAACGGCTACTTAAACAAACTAAGTCGCTATGAAACGCTTCGGAGCATGTTGTCTGCAATACTACAGCACACACCAGACAGAGCTATCATTACCCAACACAATATGTCGGAAGCTAGCCAATCTGAGGGTGAGATCAAAATCGCCTCAAAAGCATCGATTCTACTGGTCGAAGATATTTTACCTAATCAGATCATCGCCAGGAAATTATTGACCAACATGGAATTCAGGGTAGATATCGCAAATAATGGCAGGGAAGCGATTGAGGCATTTTCGAATAAAACTTACGACCTGATCCTGATGGACTGTCGTATGCCGGAAATGGATGGCTACGATGCGACCAAAGCGATTCGCAGCCTGGAGAAAGAAAACAATACGCCTCCTATACCAGTTATTGCGCTAACCGCAAATGCTTCTAGTGATGAGCGTATATTATGCAAGGAATCCGGCATGAATGATGTCATCACCAAACCGTTTAAACGTACCGATTTATCGAGTAGTCTGTTGAAGTGGTTGCCGGCTGTTGCTCCATCTATTAAAGCGCCATAAGCCTGTTTAACAGCTCCTTTATCCAGATTTAGCCGCCACCATCGCCTGACGTCGTTCTTTCATCAATTATAGCAGGATTCCCAAACGGGAATGGGTTATTCGCCCAGTTCAGGTGGCTTAAATAACCATTCGCAAACGCCCACATCATCAATACTTCGTAGGCCGTCCACACCGTGACGCCGCTGGCGAGGGTCCAGAATACATTGTCGAGTAATTGAGAATTAAAGCTGAACAGGCGGTTATTTTTAATCAGTTCTCGAGCATCATATTTTCTTTGTTCGCCCTGTTTTGAGAAGGTATAGAAATACAGATGCAATCCAGCCGCTACTATAACCATCAAACCCAGATTACGTTGGTAAATCTGAGATATCCAACCAAACTCGAATGTCCGGCTGCGAGCCAGTTCCGGCGTAAAGTAAAACCGATTAGTACTAACCGCTCCGAAACCGGCAGCCACGATCTAATCACCCAGCCTAATGCCTTTAAAGGCATCAGTGGCCAGACGAATAATGGCGATACTGACAGCGGTAAATCCGGCTTGTAATTCCATTCTCGTTTTCCAGATTTTTGGCTTTCACTTGCTGTCATTACATTATTCTCTATCGGATACAGGCTCCCTACGCTCGCTATGCCCCCTTAAAACCATTAGCTTAAAAAGCGTTAATATCATCATTTAATCTGACTAATGACAATAATAAAAGACCCTCAGGCCAAACATAAAGACTAACGCTTAACCAACCGGTCGACCAGTCCTTCCGATCAGGTAAGGCTCGTCGATTGATTCTTTTCATGGCTGTCTACATGATCAGCAAACGTTTTACATCGCTTTACTTGATGAAAATCATAAACAATTATATTTGTTGTGTAACAGATATCCGATATAGACTTAGGTAGTCCTATTCACCGAGAATAACGTTTTCACACTCTCTGACCCTTATGACTCATAAATTTTACACCCTTTCTGAGGCCCGTATCGCGGCTCGACGCCGTATGCCGAAAATCATGTTTGACTATATCGATGGTGCAGCCGGTAGTGAATTTGCCCACGCTCAAAACATTGCTCAGTTAGACCAGATCAGATTGAAACCACGGGTACTGGTCAATACCGAAAACCGTAATCTCAGTAAAACCCTGTTTGGAAAAACCTGGTCGCTGCCGTTTGGCATTGCACCGATGGGTATGTGTGATCTGACCTGGCCTGGCGCCGACAAAATGCTGGCGGCGGCCGCAGTTAAGAACAACATCCCTCTCGGACTGTCGACCATGGCATCGAGCAGTATCGAAGACACTTTCGCGCGTGCCGGTCAGAATGCCTGGTTCCAGCTTTACGTCGGACAATCCGAAGAAGTTGGTTTTGAGATGGTTGATCGGGCTGAAAAAGCCGGTTATGACACCTTGATGCTAACAGTCGATGTACCCATTGTCGCCCCCCGCCCGCGCGAACAACAAAATGGTTTCCAGGTCCCCTTCAAAATGGGGCTGAAACAATTTATCGATTTTGCCAGCCACCCTCAATGGTCAATTACTACCCTGCTAAATGGTGTACCAGCAGTGGCAAATAATCCTTCCAGGTCCGCAGCTGCTAAATTCGTCCGTAACGAAAGCCGTGGCAAAGTCGACTGGCAGTTTCTGGCACGACTACGTCAACGCTGGCAGGGTAAGCTTATCGTTAAGGGTGTCATGTCGCCAGAAGATGCCGGACAAATTCGTGATGCTGGCGCCGATGGGGTATACGTCTCGAATCATGGCGGAAGGCAACTCGATAGCGCGCCGGCCGCAATCCAGATGCTGCCTGAAATTCGCCAGGCGGTAGGTGCAGAATTTCCTGTCCTGTTTGATAGCGGTGTGCGTAACGGTGAAGCCGTCATCAAAGCGCTTGCGCTCGGTGCCGACTTTGTTTTCCTTGGGCGTCCTTTTCTATACGGCATGGGGGCTGCCGGTGAAGACGGATTACAGGCAGTCATCGACCTCATAAGCAACCAGATTGTCGCAGCTCTCGCGCAATTAGGCAGACCCGATATTAACAACATTAACAAAGACGTAATCAACTTATGAAAATACGCGGTGGCACTCTACTCGCTCGCGCATTACAGGAAAAAGGTGTTACGCAGGTATTTACCCTGAGCGGCGGTTTTTGCAATCCGGCTCTCGAAGGCTTGATGGATTGTGGCATTTCAGTCATCAATGCGCCACATGAACAGGTCGCCGGACATCTGGCCGATGGCCATACCCGAATTACGCGACAACCCGCAGTTTGCCTGGTCGGCCCCGAAGGATTTGCGAATGCCATTCCTGCGATGATGGAAGCCTGGGGCGAACGCTCGCCGATCATCTTTGTTACCGGATCAAGTACCTTAAAAAGACAGGGCAGCGGTGGTTTCAAGGAAATCGACGATGTCGCTATTGCTGCCCCCTTAACCAAATACAGTGTGTCGATTACCGATGGTGAGCGGATATCTGAAATAGTCGATCGTGCCTGGAAAATTGCACTCAGCGGATACCCGGGTGCGGTTCATATCAGCATGCCGGTCGATATCATGTTCAGTTCCTACGAAGAAGACGCCATGCGCGACGAGAGACCCTTCGACCGCAGCGCAAAAAGACAGCCCCGCGCCTGGCCCTGCCCGGAAGATTTAGCGGAAGTCCTCGACGTTATTCAAAAATCAGAAAAACCGGTACTCATCGGTGGTCACGGGGTGTGGTGGTCGAAGGCCGAGGACAAACTGGAAAATGTCGGTGTATCGCTTGGTATCCCGGTTTTTAACGTACCCTATCATCAGAAATTACTCGGTGAAGAGGCCGAAGCCTATATGGGTCTGGCCGACGTGCACCAGTACCAGCCATCGAAATTCGCCTTGCAGGAATCTGACGTAGTTATCATGCTAGGCACCCGACTCGATAACCAGATGAACTTTGGTAACGCGCCATTTTTTCCTCACACGACCAAAGTCATTTGCGTAAATGGCTCCCACGAAGAGATCGAGTTTAACCGTTCCGCTGATCTGGCTTTACTTAGCGATCCCGGGGCTTTTCTTGATGCGCTGGGTGAGATAAAGGCTTTTGACAGAGAATGGCTCAACCTTAATCGTCGCAATCGAGCCAAATGGGTAAATCAGACTCTGGCCGAAATACCTCAGCTTGATAACGACCGCATTCATCCGTTACAACTGGCGCTCGATGTGCAGGAGGCAATGGATGACAACGACTGGCTGGTCATCGACGGCGGCAATACGCACTTCTGGTCAGAGATTGCCGTCAACATAGCGGGCTTTCAGGGACGTAAACTGGGCAATATTCTACACCCGGGAACCTTCAGCATGCTCGGTGTCGGCGTTCCCTTTGCGACCGTGGCTAAACTGAATAACCCTGAACAGAATGTTGTCGTCATCAGTGGTGATGGTGCATTTCTCTCGGGCGGTTTGAGTATTGAGGCAGCCTTCCAGGAAGAACTGCCCATCGTTGTTGTCATCGACAATAACGGCGGTCTCGACTGCATCTCACAACAACAGGAACGCCTGTTCGCGAACCAGAAACATTTCGCCACCGACTTCCGTGACATCCCCTTCCATAGCATGTTTGAAGGCCTCGGCGGTCACGGCGAACTGGTAACCAGGCGAGCCGATATCATCCCGGCGGTACAACGCGCAATCGCCAGCGGCAAAACGGCCTGTGTCAACGTCAAAACTGTCGGCCATATCAGTCCGATTGTTCTGGCAACCACCAGTAAACGCGACAAGGCTTCTATCGAATAGCAGGTATCGTTATGGCTACTGTTTCTTCACATATTCTGGATTCGGTGACTGGCAAATCGGCTGTTGGTATTCGTGTCCAACTGAAACATTTAACAAGCGATTCGGGCATTAAAACCCTGTTTGATATTGTTTCCGACAAGGAAGGACGTATCGTCGAAGAGGTCGATGTTCGAGATGGTGAGTACGAATTGATATTCCACCTGGCTGAGTACTTCTCTGTCGACTCTGCTTCAGTGAAGACGGCCGTGATGCGGTTTTCTATGACCGACAATGAAAATCGCTATCACTTGCCGCTGATGGCATCACCGCATTCCTATTCCGTTTGGTGGTCGGAGTAATGAGCGCACCTAAATTAACCGTATCGAGACGCATCCGCGCGACACCATATACGCCGAAAGTCGAATCACTGGGTGTCTCGGGTTATTCCGTCGTCAATCACACCATTCTGGCAAAAGGTTTTCGAAAGTCCGTCGAAGAAGATTACTGGCACCTTAAGGAACATGTGCAACTATGGGATGTCGGCTGTCAGCGCCAGGTGGAACTGAAAGGACCGGACGCAGCCAAATTAACGCAATTAATGACACCGCGGGATTTGCGCCAGGCCACGGCTGGACAATGCCTTTACGCCCCGCTGGTTGATGGAAATGGTCTTATGTTAAACGACCCGATTATTCTGAAACTGGCCGATAATCACTTCTGGTTATCGATAGCCGATTCAGATATTTTGCTCTGGGCCAAAGGCCTGGCACTGGGTATGAAGCTTAATGTCAAAATCACCGAACCCGATGTCTGGCCGTTAGCGGTTCAGGGACCAAAATCCGACGACTTGATGGCGCAAGTGTTTGGACCGTCGATTCGCGATTTGAAATTCTTTCAATTCGATTATTTCGACTTTGATCGACATCCATTGCTCATCGCTCGCAGTGGCTATAGTAAACAGGGCGGATTCGAGATTTATCTCGACAAGCCATCGATTGGAACTGAACTCTGGGACGCCTTATGGCAGGCCGGAAAAGCGTTCAATATCTCCCCCGGATGCCCGAACCTGATCGAGCGTGTCGAAGGCGGCCTGCTCTCCTATGGCAACGAATTTACCATGGCCAACAATCTCTTCGAATGCGGCTTCGACGAATATTGCCAACTCGATAACGATGTCGAATTCATTGGTAAACAAGCCTTACAGCAAATCGCTAAACGGGGTCGCGAACGCCTGATTCGCGGCGTGATATTCGATGGCGGCAGTTGTCCACCGTGCCAGCAGCCCTGGCCTCTTACCATCAATGAAGAATTCGTCGGCGAGATATCCACTGCCATCTGGTCACCGCGTTTCCAACGCAATGTCGCGCTGGCGATGCTTGAAAAAGGCTTCTGGCAAGCCGGTACCCAGGTCGAAGTCTCGAGTAGCGACGGCCTAATTCGCAAAGGATTGGTGACTGACTTACCGATGCAGGACAAACAGATCAGGCCATTGCTGCCGGCAGACTGAACAAACCCCTGTGTTATACTGGCATGGATGAACAAACCTTATAGCCTGATCGAAGACCCGAATTACCGGCCCAACGTCGGCATTATGCTAGTGAATCAGAAGAAACAGGTCCTGGCCGGAGAAGCCATCCACTACCCCGGTAAATGGATGATGCCACAGGGCGGCATCGATCAGGGAGAAACCCCGCAACAGGCGATGCAACGAGAACTGGTCGAAGAAACCGGCATTCTTTATGAAGACGTCGAGTTCATTAAGGAAAATGAGGAATGGTTGGCCTACCTGTTTCGCAAACCCCTGGTCAAAGATGGACGCTCTTATATCGGACAAAGACAAAAATGGTTTTTGCTGGCCTATGACGGCCCGCTTCCCAACGCCGAAACTACCGTAGACAAAGAGTTCCTCCAGTTCGACTGGGTTGAACCAGAATGGTTAATAGCGCATACCACAAAATTTAAGACCGATGTTTATCAAACGGTTTTTTCGGGCTTTCTGGGGGTTTTTCCTGATGGCTGACAATATTCGCCACCTAACTTTTTTCGGAGTCGAAAAGTTAAGGAATAACGGAATTAGCCGATAAATAGACTACAGTTATATAAGGCTAAGACTTTAAGGTATTCTCGATGCGTTTTTTTAAATCCCCCAGTATTTTGCGCAACCTGTTTCTCTCCTTTTTGGCTTTCGGTCTGGGAATGGGTATTATTTTTCCATTTTACGCCCAGTTTTTTGTCGAATGGAAGCCGGGTATGTACATCTGGTTTTCACTGGGCTGCCTGATAGCCGGTAGTATTATTGGTGTCATCAATTACTATTTATTAAATATAATTTTATTAAAGAAACTCTCTCGTATTGCTGAAATTTCTTCGGCGATCAGTAACAAGGACATTACTCATGAATGCACCATTCAAAGTGATGATGTTATTGGTGAAATTGTTGATAGCTTTAATGAAATGACAGCAACATTGCGCCAAATAATATCAGAGATTAATAATGAAGTGGAAATGATCAATGTGGCTGCCGGACATACTCACGACATCACCGTCCGCACCACCCGTGGTGCGCAATCCCAGCAACATCAGATAAGTCAGGTCGCCACAGCCATGAACCAAATGGCCGCAACAGTACAGGAAGTAGCAAGAAACGCATCAGATGCAGCGGATGCTACCCAGTCTGCGGATGAGCAGGGCAACACTGCTAAAGTCGTGGTTGTCGAAGCCATGGGGGCAGTCGCTATGCTGGCAGATATGGTAAGACAGGCCGCTGACGTCATTCGTAAACTAGATACAGAGAGCGAAAAAATATCCAAAGTCGTGGCTGAAATTAGTGGAATTTCTGAACAAACAAACCTACTGGCTCTGAATGCGGCTATAGAAGCTGCCCGAGCCGGAGAACAGGGTAGAGGTTTTGCCGTGGTTGCCGATGAAGTGCGTACCCTGGCTACCCGCACCCAGCAATCGACTGAAGAAATTAGTACTATGATTAATAGTCTTCAGTCGGGTACGCAGAATGCCGTAACCGCGATGGAAAAAGGCGAACAACAGGCCTTGAAAGGGGTCGAGTTTACTGAGAAAGCAGCTGAAGCACTGGCAGAAATTGCTGGCGCTGTAACCACTATTCGCAATATGAGCAGCCAGATTGCCACTGCAACCCATGAGCAGGGCACAGTGACCGAGGAAGTAAACCAAAGCATCAATAGTATTAATGAACTGGCCGTAGAGGCAGCAGAGGGAGCCCGCGAAACAGCCAGCGCCAGCCAGGACCTGGAAGACCGCTCGGGCAATTTAAAAACACTCACTTCAGGTTTTAAATACTGATCCGGTCAATACAGGCAGCGACACACAGCCAATAAAAATAATATCATGATGCACAAATTTTAACGAACTCTCTCCGCTTCATTGCCCTCTGCCTCCGGGTTAGTCAATCCTGTGCTTCGATTTTTTCAGCGCTACATCACCACCTAACTAGTCTGAATAAAATAACCCGGGTTACGGCAAAAACGGTTTCACTAACTTGAATAGGGCAGACTCTTTAAAATCCACTCGATTTTGGCTTCCAAATCAGTCGCTAAAAGCAACAGCCGAACCAATCCCCCTCGGATCGGAAGCAGCTTCCACCTTGCCATTTTGATTATTCACAATAATCGCCTGCATATTACCGTAGCGGTACGACGACTGCTTAAGTTCATGACCGAGTGCTTTCAAGGCCTTCTGAGTCGACTCATCAAAGGCATTGTCTTCATAGTAAATATTGTCCGGGAAATATTGATGATGAAAACGCGGCAGCGAAACAATTTGCTCGGCACTGCCACCGCGCAAAAATTCAAGCATACCAAGTAATTGCATGGTGATGATCCGGCTGCCACCGGGCGTTCCAGAGATCAATGTCTTATCGGGAAGTCGTACAAAGGCCGGCGTCATACTCGAGAGCATCCTCTTACCCGGTTGAATCGCATTTGCATCGCTGCCGAGCAAACCATAGGCATTCGGCACGCCGGGGCTGGCCGAAAAATCGTCCATTTCATCGTTGAGCAAAACACCCGTACCGTCGGCTATCAGGCCCGAACCAAACGGATAATTCACCGATAGTGTTGCTGATACCATGTTGCCTTCAGCATCGATAATTGAAAAATGCGTAGTATCGGTGCCCGCTGCATCATCTGCTATCTTACCGAGCGAAGCACTGGGTGTTGCCCTATCGGCAGAGTAATTTTTTAGTAGCTGCCTGGCGTGTTTTTCGCTGGTTAAACGCTTTTCAGGTACATCAACGTAATCAAAATCACCGAGATACTCGGCCCGGTCACGGTAGGCTCGGCGCATGGCTTCCACCAGGCGGTGAATTTTCTGCTCGTTACGGGCTGATTCATAATCCATTTCGGCGAGCATATTGAAAATACTGGCGAGTACGATGCCACCCGAAGACGGCAGGCTTGCGGTAATAAAGTCGGCATCAGCATAACGAAACCGAACCGGCTCACGTTCGACTAATTGATACTGCTTCAAATCCTGCTTTGACCAGATACCACCGTGAGCCTGCACGCTGTCCACCAGCATTTGCGCGACTTCGCCTTGATAGAACCCTTCACGTCCCTGCTCGGCGTACTTGATGGCTCTTGCCAGAGTTTGCTCCAACGGCAAATCGCCATAATGCTGTTGTAAGTGGTGCACCGCAGCCGGGATACCGGGAATACCTGC
>JAOUJX010000458.1 GCA_029882955.1 Gammaproteobacteria bacterium | reverse complement strand
CGCAGAAATAGACGCCTGGGCCAGACAGGCCCTGGCGGCAAACGGTTTTGGCGATTACTAGACATGATGCTTCGTCTTGTCAACGCAGTCCCTGCCTTTAGCCAGGACTGAATTGTTAATTCAGTCAGGAACCACCCAAATCGTAGTTATTCCACCTGGACCATTTGCGGAAGAATCGGATGATTATAGGTATCCATGGCAGCTCGAAATCATGGGGTTTGAATGGCGGCAACGGGTCGATCCGAGCCATTTATAGCAATTAGATTAAATGTCCGATATAAAATCCAATATCGAGAATGAAAAGCTGCCTTTACCGCCTACATGACGTTTTTTAGAATCTTATGAGAAATTGAGGAATGAGCTAAGTCATTGATTTATATGGTGCCCGGGGCCGGAATCGAACCGGCACGGTGTTTCCACCGAGGGATTTTAAGTCCCTTGCGTCTACCAATTTCGCCACCCGGGCCTGGGGGGCTGTGTTTTAGTAATAACAGTGCGTGTTATTACTTATTAGGCGAATCGATATCACCTTTATAGAACATGGAGGCTGAGGGCGGAATCGAACCGCCGTCCACGGCTTTGCAGGCCGCTGCATGACCACTCTGCCACCCAGCCTTAGGAGGCGTTATATTACTGTATTTCTTAACAAAGGCCAAAAAAAGCCCCGACATTGTCGAGGCTGTAATTCTGGAGCGGGAAACGAGATTCGAACTCGCGACCCCAACCTTGGCAAGGTTGTGCTCTACCAGCTGAGCTATTCCCGCGAAGGGCGCTATTCTATAGATTCGCCTAAAACTGTCAAGCCAGCCAGGGCTATTTTAGGCATAATATTTCAGCTATTTTTGATGATCACGGGCCAGGCGGCGCGAAGGTAGATAAACATCGATACAATTGTAAAAATTACGGCTAGATAATAGAAGCCGAGTCCAATTTCGAATATCGGAATTTGTTCGACTGGCTCTGCATATATCATTAAAACTAATGAAAATAGTTGTGCGGTTGTTTTGGCCTTGCCAACAAATGACACCTGGACCGAGGTACTGCTCCCGAGTTCTGACATCCATTCGCGTAATGCTGAGATGGATATTTCTCTGGCGACTATGATAATCGAGGGCACGGCTATATAAATACTTGGATGAGCCTGCACGATGAGTACTATCGCGACTACCACCATGAGCTTGTCGGCAACGGGGTCGAGGAAAGCACCGAACGATGATTCCTGTTTTAACATTCGCGCCAGGTAGCCATCCACCCAGTCTGAAATACTCGCCAGTGCGAAGATGGCGGCTGCGGCCAGGTTTGCCCAGGCATAAGGTAGATAAAAAGCGACCACAAATACCGGGATCAATGCGATGCGAAACAGCGTTATAGCGGTTGGTAAAGTAAGTCTCATAATCGGTCTAATAATATTTAACCATGAAAGCTATCATAAATCGATTGGGCGGTCTCCCGGTTAATACCCTTTATTTGCATTAATTCTTCGACACCTGCGGCCTTGACGCCATGCAGGCCTCCGAAGGTATTTAGTAAGAGCTGTCGCTTTCTTGCGCCGATTCCCGGTATCTCTTCCAGGCGTGAGGTTTTACGCTGTTTGGCACGGGCCTTGCGATGCCCGGTAATGGCGAATCGATGTGCTTCATCTCTTATTTGCTGGATTAATAATAGTGCGGGTGAATCAAGCTTGATATTCAATGCGCTATAGTTTTCGTCGAGGATATCTTCGTAACCCGCTTTTCGCTCGACACCCTTGGCGACTCCAAAAACACGCAGATTGGGTTTGGTGCTGAACAGGTCGAGATCTTCGAAAACATCCAGCGCGGTATGTAGCTGACCTTTGCCGCCGTCGATTAATACCAGGTCGGGCAAGAGAGCCTGATCGTGTTGACGTTTGCTGTAACGTCTTTCTAATACCTGTTTCATCGCAGCGTAATCATCGCCGGCAGTAATATCTTTGATGTTATAACAGCGATACTCGGATTTCATCGCCCCTTCGTTACCAAATACGACGCAGGAGGCTTTGGTATGCTCACCCATGGTATGGCTGATGTCGAAACATTCGATGCGATCGGGTATTTGTTCCAGCTGTAATTCTTCGATGAGTGACTGAAAGCGTTTATTCAAATGACTGGCCGATAGTAGATGGCTTTCCAGGGCCTGGCGAGCGTTGTTCATCGCATTTTCAAGCGCCCTCTTGCGTTTGTCTCTGACTACCGGTGAAATTTTTATTTTCGATTCATGCAGCTGACTTAAAGTTTCTTTAATCAATGCCAGATCGGGCAAGGTATGACTAATGATGATTTCTCTTGGTGCTGGATGGCGCGAGTAATGCTGGACAATGAAGCTTTGTAGCAACTCGTCTGGATTAGCCGCCAGTTTGACCCGGCTGATAAACGGTTTATTGCCCATCGAAGTACCATTACGAATCATGAAGAGCTGGATGCAACAGACATCCTGCTGTACCTCGCAGGCGAGTATGTCGATATCGGCCTGAAAGCCGGTGACGAACTGTTTTTCGGTGACGCGACGTAACATTTCGATTTTGTCACGTATTGCTGCGGCCTGTTCAAAATCCAGCGCCTGTGAAGACTTCTCCATGAGTTCGACCTGTTGATCAATCAACGCGTCGCTTCGGCCTTCGAGAAACATACGCGCCTGGTTGATTTGCGTCTGATAGCTTGCCTGGTCGGTATGCCCTACGCAGGGCCCTGTACAACGTTTTATCTGGTATTGCAGGCAGGCACGGCTACGATTTTTCATCGCCGAATCCTGACAGTTACGCAGTTGAAACATACGCTGGATGTGATTGATAGTATATCGAATCGACCCGGCACTGGGGAAAGGACCGT
>JAOUJX010000095.1 GCA_029882955.1 Gammaproteobacteria bacterium | reverse complement strand
CGAAGATAAGGCTAACATAGCGCAAAAGGATAATGTTAAAGCGATGTTCCTCTGGGGGCACGCCCCTAATAGCCAAACCCGCGGCGTTGAACAGAAAAAGGCTATGGAGGAGCTCGAACTAATGGTTGTTGTCGACCCCTATCCTACCGTGTCGGCTGTCATGTCTGATCGTAAAGACGGCGTTTATCTATTGCCCGCGGCGACGCAAATGGAAACTTACGGATCGGTTACGGCTTCGAATCGTTCTTTCCAATGGCGATCAAAAGTCATGGAGCCACTGTTCGAGTCCTTACCCGATCACATCATCATGTACAAATTGGCTAAAAAGCTGGGTATTTCTGATCAACTATTCAAGAATATTCAGGTCAATGGTGAGGAACCGCTGGTAGAAGATGTATTGCGCGAAATCAATCGCGGCATGTGGACTATCGGTTATACCGGTCAAAGCCCTGAGCGTTTGAAAAAACATCAGGAGAACTGGGGTACCTTCGACTACGATACCCTCAAGGCCGAAGGTGGACCTGCCGATGGCGACTTCTACGGGCTACCATGGCCATCCTGGGGAACACCGGAGATGAATCATCCGGGTACGCCAAATCTGTACGACACATCAAAATCTGTGGCAGATGGTGGTCTTACTTTCCGCGCGCGATTTGGTGTCGAACGTAACGGCACTAACCTGCTTGCCGAAGGCTCTTACGGTAAGGATTCCGAGATCAAAGACGGCTATCCAGAATTCAGCGATAAAATGCTGAAAAAGCTGGGCTGGTGGGACGATTTAACCGACACAGAAAAAGAAGCTGCTGAAGGCAAGAACTGGAAGACCGACCTCTCAGGTGGCATCCAACGTGTTGCAATTAAACACGGTTGTTCGCCGTTTGGTAACGCCAAGGCGCGAGCGATGGTGTGGACCTTCCCAGACCCGGTCCCCATTCATCGAGAGCCGCTTTACACCTCAAGGCGTGACCTGGTTGAAAAATATCCGACCTACGAAGATAGAAAATCTTTCTGGAGACTGCCAACTCGATACAAGTCGATTCAAGCAACGGATCACAGTAAAGACTATCCCATCATTCTAACCTCGGGCCGACTGGTCGAATATGAGGGTGGTGGTGATGAAACTCGTTCCAATGCCTGGTTAGCTGAGTTACAACAGGATATGTTTGTCGAGATTCACCCGCGGGATGCGAATAATGCAGGTATTAAAGACGGAGACGATGTCTGGGTCGAAGGTGCCGAATCCGCAAAGGTTAAGGTTAAAGCGATGGTTACTCGAAGAGTCGGATCAGGCGTGGCATTTATGCCTTTCCACTTCGCAGGGCATTTCCAGGGTAAGGATCTGAGGTCGAAATATCCGGAAGGTGCTGCGCCTTATGTGTTAGGCGAAGCGGCGAACACCGCGATGACCTACGGTTACGACTCAGTGACACAAATGCAAGAATCGAAATGCAGCTTGTGCCGCATTACCAAAGCTTAATCAGCGAGGATATATAAAATGGCTACGATGAAATTTTATTGTGATGCGGAACGCTGTATTGAATGTAATGCCTGTGTAACCGCCTGTAAGAATGAGCACGAAATCCCCTGGGGCGTTAACCGTCGCCGTGTTGTGACGATTAAAGATGGGGAACATGGCGAGCGTTCGCTCTCAGTGGCCTGTATGCACTGTGGTGATGCACCTTGTGCTGCGGTTTGTCCAGTCGATTGTTTTTATACGACCGATGATGGTGTGGTATTACACGACAAGGATATCTGTATCGGTTGCGGCTATTGTTTTTATGCCTGCCCCTTTGGCGCTCCACAGTTTCCCGAAAACGCGGCATTCTCGTCACGTGGGAAAATGGATAAGTGTACTTTCTGCGCGGGTGGTCCAGAAGATGACCACAGTTCTGATGAGTATAAGAAATACGGTCGTAACCGTCTTTCAGAAGGCAAGTTACCACTTTGTGCCGAAATGTGTTCGACTAAGGCCTTACTGGCTGGTGATGCTGACATGGTTTCCGATATCTATCGGAAGCGCATTATCAACCGTGGAGCCAGCGTACTGGACTGGGGTGTCAACTATGATAAGGCTAAGCTGAATAGCTAACGGGCTATTAGCCGTAAGATAAACGGTCGGGGCTGATATCTAAAGATTTCAGTGCTCGGCCTGATATCTGTCCTGAGAATAATAGAGAGGTTGTCGAATGCTTAAACAGAGTTTGGTCAGGCCTGTGAAACATGTTTTGAAAAATTTATCGATACTGGTGCTTCTGGCATTTGCTGTCATTTCCCAACCAACATTTGGCGCTGAAAACGGGGGACCCGAAGGTGTCATAATAAAGGACCCCGGCAGCGAACTCTGGCGTAATGTCCGGCAACGTCAGTTCGCCGAAACCAACACGCAAATGAAGTCCGTTGATGCCAATATTTTAATTCGCACCTCTGGTGAAAGTTGGCGCAATTACCGAATGAATGAGTTAATACCAAGAGCTGGCGGCGCACTGTTTCTTGGCTTATTTGGTGTATTTGTGTTCCGGTTACTGCGCGGCCGAATGAATCTGCCCGAAGGTCTTTCGGGTCGTAAAATTCTGCGTTTTACGCTGAATCAACGAGTTGCGCACTGGTGTACTGCAATTCTGTTTGTAGTGTTGGGGCTGACGGGATTAATATTGTTGTTAGGGCGGAAATTTTTGATCCCTGTATTCGGCTCCGAAGGTTTTAGCTATATCGCCGTAACTGCAAAAGTGTTACATGATTATCTGGGACCAGCCTTTGCGATATCACTTATATTCCTGTTTGTCCTTTATGTCCGCGATAACCTGTTATCACCAAAAATCGATTTACAATGGTTGATGAAAGGTGGAGGCTTGATTGGAGGGCATGCCAGTTCTGACCGATTTAATCTGGGTGAAAAGGGATGGTTCTGGATTGCAGCTATAGTGGGTGCGGCCATTGTGGTCAGTGGCCTGGTTCTCGATTTCCCGATATTTGGACAAACCAGAGAAACCATGGAGTATTACCATTTTATACATACAGTCGCTGCCACTATCATGATCGTCGCCTCTTTCGGTCATATATATATGGGTACGATCGGGGTTGAATCGACCTTTGAAATCATGCAAACCGGTTATTGCGATAGTAACTGGGCTAAGGAGCATCATGACCTCTGGTATGAGAAGGTGAAAGACTCTGCCATTAATGGAGAGTCAGCTTCATCGGCAGTTGGAAGCTCTCAGAAAGAGTCAACCGATACCGCCTGACCAGGTTTGACTCGGGACAGTTCCCAGCCAAAAAAAGCCTGAATTATTTCAGGCTTTTTTATAGCTGAATTCAGGCTAAGGCCATTTTTTCCTGTTTGCAGAACAATTTAGAATCCCGAGAATCATGGGTAATGTTTATGCGGATACCGAAATTGCAGCGATGATGGCGGCAGAGGTAATGAGCGAACAGGTCCGCTTAAGCTGAAAGCATTTAATCGAAGAGTCTCAGCTTGAAGAACTGGATATTGAAACTATCGTTAGTTCCTGTTTCAATTGCCGACTCGTTATCGAAGATGGAATGGACGCATACGATATGGATATAGTCGGCATGACTGAAATGCATTCGGTTCATCTGTTGGTAGACAATCCACAAAAAATAAGCTGGTGTAAAATATATGAGTGACCATGAGATTGGCGATGATGAAGTTGATGTTCGCTATCGACAGATGATCGATAGTTTTATAGATCAGGCAAATACTCTGGCTGAAACGGATAGTCCGGAAAATGTCGGTATGGCATTGTTATTTGCTGCATCGCGGTTTAATGCGTTTGTTGTATCTCAGCACGCCGAATCCTTATCCGCTTACGAAAAAGATCTCGAAAAAGCCAGGTCTTTTTTCTCGTCTCAATACCTCGAAATGCTCGACGAAAATCTGGACGACTATAAAAAAATTTACAACAAATATCATCAGTTTGTTAAACAATAGGGTGAGTTCCCTCTGGTTTTTCGTGGTCATACAGCTCTACCACGAGAAATATCACATAGGGCAATTAGGAATTATTTAGCTTATTAAGCTGAATTCTCAGGCTACAATATATGACGTTATTAGGAATTGCGCACTAGCGATATAGGATCTCCAGGCCCAAAGTTATGAAAATAAAATATATCAATAAAATATTACTCGTAATCACGCTAGTTGCCTTAAGCGCTGTACCCTTCCTTGCGAAGGCGGCTGAAGTGACACAAGAGCAGATAAAGGGACTAGATGAGCAGGTTCAGGATATCAAGCAAGATGTACTCGAGCTGACAACCGAACTAAGCCTGCTTGAAGAGAAACTGTTATTTCCCTCCAATACCCAGGTTTCGTTGTTTGTTTCTCTCTATAGTGGTAAGAAATTTGTGCTTGATGCCATGCAGATTAAGCTTAACGACAAGGTGGTCGCCAAGCATTTATATACTTTCAAGGAGCTAGAGGCATTAAGGTTAGGTGGTGTTCAGCGTATTTACACCGGTAATATCAACACAGGGGATCATTCGTTGATCGCCAGTTTCTTGGGTCGTGACGCGTCGGGCGAGCAATTCAAAGGCGAGGCCGATTTTACCGTTAACAAAGCGGTTGGGCCGAAATTTGTCGAAATCAAAATTACTGGCGGCGACTCGGCTGATCAGACGATTAGCTTCCAAGACTGGTAAATAATGTTGTTACGCAGTGGAATATTTATCGCAGCTTTTTTATGCAGCCTGTCAAGCTATGCGGCAAGTGGGCTAAAAGGTGTCGAGCTACGTGATCTGTATTTCGGCGAGGTACTTTTTTACGCCTATCAGGATAAGTATTTTGAGGCACTGGAGCGGCTCGATAGCGAACTAATACAGTATTACAGGGTCGATGAATCCAATCTAGATCCGTTATCCCTGAATTTGGGGCAGGCCGAGTTTTCGGTTGGCGATATAGAATTGCAATATCGTATGGATAAGCGCGCGGGAAAAGCCATACAGGCGGTGCTCGGTAGAGGTATTGACCTGGCAACTCGCAATCTGGCTGCGCTGGACCTTGCGCGAATGTATTTTCGTAAAAACGATGCGGAAAGAGCGCTATATGCTCTCGATCTGATACACGATGAAGTCGATATGACGAAGTACCCGGATAAGTCAGTCGAAGACCTCCGGGGTGTAGAGCCTGAAAACTTCAAGGTGGATGTTCTTTATCTGCGTGCTCTGGCCTATATTAGCACCGGGCAATTTAGCAATGCCGTCGATATTCTCGATTCCCTGCGTAATGAAGCATCGATAAAAGGCTATGTATTGTATAACCTGGGTATTGCGCTGATTCAGGCTCAGCAGGAACTACCGGGATTAGAAGTACTCGATGAGCTGGGCAGGCTGGAGACCCGGGATAAAGCTCTGTTGGCACTTAAGGATAAAGTCAATTTAAAAATCGCATATCGTTTGCTCGATTCCGCCAATGCGGAACAGGCTCGACTCTATTTTCAGAGAATTCGGCTTGATGGTCCCTACTCAAACCAGGCACTGCTGGGCGCGGGCTGGGCTGAAGCCGCTCTGGATCGCTATGATCGAGCCCTGGTACCCTGGACTATTCTGCATAAAAGAGAAAAAACCAATCATTCGGTGCAGGAAGCGCTAATGGCGGTTCCTTATGCCTATGGAAAATTACAGGCGTACGGGAAATCAGCCAATATGTATGCCGAGGCAATGGATATGTATGTCTATGAAATATCCCGACTCGATGACTCGATAAAGGCGATTCGTGGCGGAAAATTTCTTGAAGCATTAGTCGATGAGGAAACCGGGCAGGATGAAAACTGGGTAGTCAATTTGCGCGAATTACCCGATGCACCGGAAACCCGTTATATGCTTGATCTGTTGGCATCGAGTGATTTTCAGACATCGTATAACAATTATCGAGATTTGGCGGATTTGAAAATACGGATCGAAACCTGGTTGGCTGATCTTAAGGTTTTCGAGGAAATTATCGATATTCGTCGAGCCTACCAGGAGCCTTTGCTACCCATAGTCGGGGATCGTTTCGAGAAGATCGATGCCAGGGCAAAACTGCGTCTGGAACAACGTAACAGCCTGGCGGGTAAAATTAAGAATATATTAATCGCACCGCGACCAGATTTTCTGGCGACTGCTGACGAACGCCTGGCGCTGGACCGGATAACGGCATTCGAGCATTACATCGCCGAGTACCCTGCAAAAGTGACTGATGATCAGGTTTATCGCGTCAAACGTCTGCGCGGTGTGTTGTCGTGGCGCTTACAGAGCGAATATGACCAGCGCCTGACCGATGCTTATAATCACTTGCTGTCGTTGGATGAGACTACGAAGGCTTTCAAAAAACAATATAGCTCTTTTATTCGTACCCGCCAGGCTGCCACGCAAAGTTACGAAGGATATCAGCCGGTGATTAGGCGGCTCCGCACCGGGTTGTTGGCCGCGCAACGAAAGTTGAAAGGTGTGATGGCTAAACAGGGCAGGTTCCTCGAAACTATGGCAGAGAATGAGCTGGATCGTCGTCGCAAGCGCCTCGAAGATTATCAGATTAAAGCGCGATTTGCGCTGGCAGAGAACTATGACCGGGTTTCCGGGGCGGATCAGGACAAGTTAATCGAGGAACAGAATCAGCTTCGAGAAGAAAGGCTAAAGCAACTTGAGCTTGAAAAAGAAGCCCGGAAGACCGAGGAGAAGGCGCCATCAGCGGGAGATAGCTTAGATAAAGACTCTTCAATTTTGAATAATATACCCAGCAATTGATGTCTGTGAAAAATTACAAATGCATCAATTTTGGTAAAGCGGGATTAGCCCTGGCGCTGGTGTGGCTGCTGGCTTCCTGTGCCGCAGGCATCGACAGTACGACCCTCGCCAGCCTGGAAGATGTCGAGTTCGAGGTGATAGACGAAAAGGTCACCGATAGTCTCGAAAAAGCGCTGGCGAGCTATCAGGACTTTTTGGAAAATACCCCGGATACGGCAATGACACCGGAAGCCTTGCGTCGCCTGGCTGATCTAAAAATTCAGAAAGAGCAATTCAACGAAGATGCCCAAATCATCGAGTCGGAGGCGCTGACAACTGCAAGCACTCAAACAAACGTGACTGATACAAAGAGCGGCGCGGTGCAATCCGCCACTGAGATAGAGACGCCGAAAACTGTGCCCGTGCTCGTTGATGGCAGTACCTTGAAGCAACAAAGCGTCACTGATCAGGCCAGCCCTATTGCGGCAGTAGACGAAAGTGATACGGCTTTTGATGAAAGGGCGGGAGAGAAAGTCGAAATCAGCGAGTCTAGTCAGCAGTTGGAGTTGCCTGAAGGTGAGACTGCTGAGGCAGGGCAGGACTTACAAACCGTCGGTGCAATGGAAGCTATCGAAATATATAAAAACCTGTTAGAGAAATATCCCCTATTCGAGCGTAATGATCAGGTTATATACCAGTTATCACGCGCCTATGAAGACACGGGCCAGGTTGATATCGCGATGGATACAATCAGGCTGTTGATGGAGAAATACCCGGAATCGCGCCATGTCGATGAATCGCAATTTCGACTGGCCGAATATTATTTTTCGCGTAAAAAATTTCTTGATGCCGAAGAGACTTACCAGGCGGTGGTGGCGCGAGGTGAAGATTCCGAGTTCTTTGAGTTGTCGCTCTACAAATTGGGCTGGTCATTCTTTAAGCAAGAGCTATATGACGAAGCCCTACACGCTTTTATCAGGATGCTGGATTATAAAATTGATAATGGATTTGAGCTGGAAAATATGGATAACAATATTGATAGGAAACGTATTAATGATACCTATCGGGTTATCAGTTTAAGCTTCTCCTATCTTGAGGGCCCTAAGTCGGTTGTCGAGTTTTTTGATCGATACGGTCATCGACCCTACGAGGCCGGAATTTATAGCCACCTGGGGGAATATTATTTTACCAAGCGGCGTTTTGCTGATGCAGCAGATGCCTACAAAACCTTTGTTGACCTTAATCCATTATCGAGTGAATCACCTTATTTCAGTATTCGCATTATAGAAATCTATGCCAAAGGTGGTTTCCCCAAACTGGTTATAGATACTAAAAAAGGCTTTGCTAAAACCTATAGCCCTGATTCAAATTTCTGGACTTATTTCGATATTAATGAGCATCCGGTCGTACTTGCCTTCATGAAAAGTAATCTGACCGATCTGGCGAACCATTATCACGCACTGTATCAAAACAAAAAGCTTGAGAAGGAAAAAGTAAACAATTATCAGGAGGCGATTTACTGGTATCGTGAATTCCTGGTCGCTTTTTATGAAGAGGAAGAAGCGCCTCGCCTAAATAATCAATTGGCTGGTTTATTGCTTGAGAATAAGGACTTTTTAGACGCGGCAATTGAATATGAGCGCACCGCCTACGACTATCCGCCGCATAGCGAATCTTCTAACGCTGGTTACGCAGCAATTTATGCCTACCGCGAACATTATAAATTAGCTGAACAGGCTCAACGGAATCATATTAAGCGTGAAATAGTTCGTAGCTCGATTCGTTTCTTCGAGACTTTTCCTCAGCATAAGAATGCTCCAGTGGTACTGGTGGCTGCTGTCGAAGATCTATACGGGCTTGAGGATTTCGAGCGAACCATAGTCTATGGTAGACGCGCGATAGAAGCCTATCCCAATACCGACAGGAAGCTGTTGCGGTCTGCCTGGATGGCAGTGGCACATTCTTCATTTAATCTCGCTAATTATGAAGAGGCCGAAGTCGCTTATAGCGAAACCATAGTTCTGACTGATATAAATGATGAAAGTTACGTTTCGCTTAACGAGAATTTAGCTGCTTCAATTTATAAGCAGGGTGAGCAGGCGCTTAAGCTGGAAGACCATCAGTTAGCCGCAGATCATTTCCTGCGGGTAGCCAAAGTGGTACCCAATTCGAAAATTCGTCCGACGGCCGAATACGATGCTGCCGCCTCATTGTTAATGCTGAAACAGTGGAAGAATGTTGCCAGCCTGCTCGAAGGTTTCAGAAAGCGTTTTCCACAGCATGAGCTGCTGCCTGATATTACCAAGAAACTGGCTATTGTTTATAAAGAGGATGGTCGTTATTTGTTATCGGCAGCGGAATTTGAACGGATAGAAAGAGAAAATCCGGACAACGACGCCTTACGCCGTGAGGCGCTATACCAGGCTGCCGAACTGTATGAAATGGCCGATGCGAAAGATAAAGTGCTATTGAGCTATCAAAAACTGGTTACCTATTTCCCGGATCCTATCGAGGAGGCGCTAGAAATTCATCAGAAAATGGCCGATATATATCAGCAGCAGAATAATCGGAGTGAATATCTGGCTCAGCTTGAAAAAATTGTCGAAATCGACGCTACCGGTGGCGCTGGACGTACGGACAGAACCCAGTATCTAGCTGCTCATGCCGCTTTAGTGTTAGCAGTACCCAAATGGGATGCGTTTACGGACGTGGCCCTGGTGGAACCTTTCAAACAAAATTTGGCCAGGAAGAAGGAACGCATGAGCCTTGCGATCGATACATTTGCGAAATTGGTCGATTATCAGGTTGGTGATGTTACCGCGGCGGCGACTTTTTACCTCGCCGAAATATACTTTAATTTTAGTGTGTCACTGGTTGAATCGGAAAGACCGACAAATCTGAATGACGAAGAGCTGGAACAATATGAGCTGGTTATAGAAGAGCAGGCGTATCCTTTTGAGGTAAAGGCGATTGACGTCCATGAAAAAAATATGGAATTACTGGATATTGGCGTCTATAACCAGTGGATAGATAAGAGTATTGCAAAGCTGTCGGTGTTACTGCCTGCGCGTTATGCAAAAACCGAGCAGGATAGCGCTGTTATTACTTTGATACAGCCGCCGGAAATCATCAATGAAGCGGTTAGTGAAACCGAGGACTCGACAGAAAACCAGTCCTTATCGGAAACTGCGGGGCAATAAGGCCATGATAAAAACATGTCGTATTTGGGTATTAGTATTAAGTTGCCTGATTTTAATTTCCTGCGCTGGAAGTCAGTCTCCGCGTGTTGAAAAAGAAGCAGTCGTAAAGCCTTCCCCGTCATCTGAAAATTTGACCTATATTCAACTGGATGCGGCGATAGAGGAAGACTTCATCGATGCGGTGGAGAGGATGGAAAATAGTGACTATGCGTCGGCGATAGAAAAGCTGAAATCAGTTATTGACCGTGAAAAACGCTTGATTGCACCGTATATTAATATTGCGATAGCGTATCGAAAAACTGGTGAGGTTGAAGAGGCCGAAAAAAATCTGGTTATGGCTCTGCGGATGGACCCTGTGCACCCCGTCGCGAATAATGAGCTGGGTTTGATGTATCGTAAAGAGGGTAAATTCGACGAAGCCAGAGCAGCCTATGAGCTGGTACGAGAGAATCACCCCGAGTTTACTGCGGCTATGATCAATCTAGGTGTGTTATGTGATTTGTATATGCATGATTTTGAATGTGCTCTTGAACAGTTTGAGCGTTATCTGGAAATTAACCCCGATGACAAGAATGTTTTCGTCTGGGTAGCAGATGTAAAGAGAAGAGTAAAATAATGGCGGAGGTACTATAATTGTGATTATTAGAATTTTATTCAGTCTGGTGATTGCCGGAATGACTTTAAAGTCTCCAGTTCTGGCTCAGGAAAATAAAGTAGATTCGGAAGTCAAAGAATTATCGGGCATCTCGATTATAGGTAATCAGGAAGCACCTAAATCACTCTATATTATACCGTGGCAAAATTCTGAGGTTGGCGTAGCCAGTAGTCTACAGTCAGGCCTGTTTGATGACAGTATGAAACCTTTGCATGAAGAAGTGTTTCTAAGAGAGCTTAATTTTTACGAGTTAAGTCATAATTAAAACTTAACAAAGATAGATATCGACATATTGAGGGTTTCATAATGAGCGAAGACAATACCACAACGGGTGACCTGAGCACCTCGACGGGTACGGAATCTACCACCATCGGCACAGATGCTGGCAACGCGGTAGAACCGGTCGTTGATAGCAATGCGGCTGCCGATGCAGTGATCAATCCTGATGCGGTGGGCGGTTTCGATCCTATGAGCTATCTGGATACAGTGATTACTTTCTTCCAGACCGGTGGGACGTTTATGTATCCTATTCTCATCGTTTTTGCGTTGGGACTGGCGATATCAATCGAGCGCTACATCAAGCTGACATACGAGCGCGAGATTAATCGCAAAATGTGGAATAAATTACAACCGCTACTCGTCGAAGCAGATTTTCAAAAAGCGCGAGAACTGACCTCGAGTGATAATAAATCAAGTATTGCGAAGCTAATGTCTATGGCCCTGGAAAGACAGGGTGTGGTGAGACGCAGGGAAGATATCGAAATAGCGATGGAA
>JAOUJX010000094.1 GCA_029882955.1 Gammaproteobacteria bacterium | reverse complement strand
GTAAACGCCCCGATGCTGATCTCGATCATGGTCGATTTTCCAGGCCTCGACACCTGCCATGACCTGGTACATAAGTAGCGCGTCGACGACCGACTGTGTCATCGGCCCCGGTGTATCGAGGGTTTGTGATAAGGCGGTAATACCATCGGTCGGTAGCTGTCCTTCGGTGACCTTGAGCCCAACCACTCCGCAATAACCTGCGGGTAGTCGAACCGAACCACCGGTATCGGTACCCACGGCACAAACAGCAAGGCCGGCGGCGACTGCAACGCCAGACCCCGAAGAGGAGCCGCCCGGCACACGCGCCTGCTGCATATCCCAGGGATTCCAGGGCGTGCCCATATGCTGATTAGTTCCCCAACCGCCAAACGCGCATTCGACCGCCTTGGTCTTGCCAATGACGATACCTCCGGCTGACACCAAACGGCGCACCAGACTACCGGTATAGGTCGAGACACGGTCACGCATGGCCATCGACCCGTTGGTGGTAACCCGGCCTTCGAATTCGCAAATATCCTTTAACGCAAACGGAATGCCATGAAATGGACCGATTCGGTGACCCGAGGCAATGGCTTTGGTCGCGGCGGCGGCAGCGGCGAGGGCGTCATCAGTAAATACGGTCTGGAACGCGCCTAATTTCGAATCGTACTTCTCGATATTCTCAAGATGAGCCTCGACCACGGCTAACGGTGTGACCAGACCCTGTTGAATACCGCGCGATAAACTATCGATTGTCCCCGTTAATCCCGGTATACCCTGCTCCATCTGATCACCCTGCGGCGGCTGCATTTTGAATCTCATTTTGATGCCAGCACCGTCCCGGGAGCGTGAAATTCAAGTAACTGGCGGCGATCTACAGCCTCGAAAACCGGGTCAGATGCCCGCATTGGTAGCCCCCTGTTTTCTGCCGCGTTAACCCTCAATTTCATCCGTATCGTACTGCCCTGATACCTTCCGTCGAATATGCGACCAGGACATTCCGATCGCCAGTACGCCACTCAATACAAACTCAACCACCCAGAACATTACCGAGGTATTGTTCAGTGCCAGCAGTCCCCACTCGATCAGCAACCAGATCATAACGCCAAAGACTGCGGCGGCGAGTATGGTGCCAATCGCGCCGAGTGAGTTCCAGGTGGCTCGTAAATACATCACCCAGCCTATGAGTAAAACAATACCCGTCGCTGCCTTGTACACCATCGCGGCGTCGGAATTTAACCAGTGCAACCAGGAATAGCCGCTGGGGTTATAGGTGACGAATACCAGAATAACGGCAATCAGGTATCTCAACAGGAAGCTGGAGAAGGTAAACTGGTTTGAAGCGGCCATAGGTTTTCTACTTAAAAAAAGGAAGATGGCATAATCCTACCTTTTTCTACGGCTTCTGTGTATGTTGAATTACGAATAACGGTGGTACGCCAGCTGATGTAATACGGTACACTTTTCGTCGGTTTGCAGGAAAGGCGATATCGCTGCGAGAACCTCTTTACGTTCCTCCGAGAGATACCAGTCATCCCAGGATTTACGATCCGCCCACCTGGCAACAACAACATAATGGTTGGGCTGATCAACATCGACCAGCGATTCACCTGAGATATAGCCCTGAGCTCTGGTCATAATGTTTAACAAATCACTCACAGACTTTTCGTAAGGTACTTCCAGTCCCTCAGCGACGACTCGTTCGATAATGACCTTGATCATATTTTAAAGCATCCAACCTCATTCTCAATCTAACTAGCCTATCAATTACGCAATCAAAATCAATATCGAATGTTATCTATTTGGATTGTTATTTGATGCCGCAAAACGATACAATCGTGCGCAATTAATAATATTCCGAGGAGCAATATAATGAGCTGGCATAAACAGATACTACGCGTCAATCTCACTGAGGGTCGTTGTCAAATAGAACCACTGAATATGGAGTGGGCTAACGATTATCTCGGACAGCGAGGATTAGGTAGTAAATACTTGCTGGAAGAAATGGATCCAGCGGCGGACGCGCTGTCACCAGAAAACAAGGTTATCTTCGCCACCGGTCCTGTCACCGGTACCCTGGCCTCTACCAGCGGTCGCTACTCGGTCATCACCAAGGGCGCGCTAACTGACGCTATCGCCTGCTCTAACTCGGGTGGTAAATTCGGCGCTGAGCTGAAGTTTGCCGGCTACGATCTGCTTATTATCGAAGGTGAATCGGAAAAGCCAGTGTATCTTCATATTGAGGACGACAAGGTCGAACTCTGCGATGCCAGCGAAGTCTGGGGCAAAACAGTCTGGGAAACTGAAGACTTTCTTGGTAAAAAATACGCTGACCCTCTCATGCGCTTTGCCTCGATTGGCCAGGCCGGAGAAAACCTCTGTCGTTATGCCTGCGTCGTAAATGACAGGCACCGTGCTGCCGGTCGCTCCGGTGTCGGCACAGTCATGGGGGCAAAGAAAATTAAAGCCATTGCGGTACGTGGCACCAAAGGCGTCAAAAGTCCGGATCCGGCTGGTTATTTCAAGCTCGCCAGCGAAGTCAATGCGCGTATGACCGAACGCGATGAAATGTCCCGTGACGGCACCCTCGCGATGATCGACGTCACCAATAATTTTGGCGCGTTACCCACCCGTAACAATCGTAGCGTACGCTTCGAGGGTGCGGAAAAATTAAATCCCGAAGCGATGCACACGCCCAATGCCAATGGCCACACCAATATTATCACCAATGGCGCCTGTTTCGGCTGCACCATCGGTTGCGGCCGAATCTGCCATGTCGATCCAACTCATTTTTCGATCAAGGACAAGCCGCAGTACCACGGCGCATCCGGAGGTCTCGAGTACGAGACAGCCTACGCGCTAGGCGCGGCTTGCGGCGTTGACGATATCGATGCCGCAACTTATGTCGGCTTCCTTTGTAACGAATATGGTATGGACCCGATATCTCTGGGCGGCTCGATTGCAGCAGCAATGGAACTGTTCGATATTGGCGCGATTACCGAACAGGACACTAATGGTGTCAAGCTTGAATTTGGTTCTGCCGAAGCGCTGTGCGCGATGGGCGAAATGACTGCTCGCAACGAAGGCATTGGTGCCGATATTGCGATGGGTTCAAAACGACTTTGCGAAAAATACGGCCACCCTGATTTGTCCATGTCGGTGAAAGGCCAGGAATTTGCCGCCTACGATGGACGAGGTATGCAGGGCATGGGGCTGGCTTATGCTACCAGTAACCGTGGCGCCTGCCATTTACGCGCCTCCCCTTATGAGCACGATTTCGAAACAACCGATATCGAGGGCAAAGCACAGGTAGTTTACGACTCCCAGAACGAAGTGGCATTTATCGATTCCACTGGACTCTGCCTGTTCCCCTCTGAATGCGGCTGGAGCATCAAGGATTACCTCGAACTGGTCAATGGTTCCTGCGAATCCGACTGGAGTGAAGACGACGTACAAACCGTAGGAGAACGTATCTGGAATCTGGAACGCCTGTTCAACATCAAAGCAGGCCTGGGCAAGAAAGACGATACTTTACCGAAACGCATCCTCGAAGAACCCGCCGATGTCGGCACGGCCAAAGGACTGGTCTGCAAGCTCGGCGATATGTTGCCTGAATATTACCAGCTACGCGGATGGAATGAAGAAGGCGAGCCAACTTCAGATACCATAAGCCGCCTCGGTCTATAAGGTTCAATTTCAACCATGCAGGTTTCAGTCAAACTATTTGGCGGGCTACGTGAGTATTTGCCCGCCGGTAGTGCTTTTAATGCCTGTGTCTTGAACCTGCCCGAGGGTAGTATGTTGACGGATGTTTTGTCTCATCTACCCATCCCCGAGAACAAAACTTATATTGTGCTGTTGAACGATGTGAAGCTCGACAGAGAAGCCCATGCCGATACCATTGTATCGGCATCGGATGAAATCGTTTTATTACCACCGATTAAAGGCGGTTAAAAAACCCTCAATAACTACCGGTTTTCTGTTTTTCTTCTTTCTCCGGGCATTGCCAGCTTTGCTTTATCAAATTGTCTTCGTCGACTGATTCCAGTTTCACCGAGAAACCCCAAAGTCGATGTAAATGCTTTAACACCTGCTCGTGCGTATCAGCCAATGGAATATTGTCGTGTTGTCGGTGCCGGAGAATCAGAGCTCTATCACCCCGCATATCGACATCATACACCTGGATATTGGGTTCATTCATACTCAAGTTGTACTGGTTCGATAGAGCCTGCCGAATGTGCTGATAACCAGAGTCATTATGTATAGAGGAAATTTCGAGTGAATCCTGTTCCTCATCGTCGAGTATCGAAAACAGTTTGAATTCCCGGATTAATCGGGGCGACAAAAACTGCGAAACAAAACTCTCATCCTTGAAATTAGTCATGGCGAAATTTAAGGTTTTCCGCCAATCTGACCCCGCTATATCGGGAAACCACCGACGGTCTTCTTCATCCGGCTTTTCACATATCCGACGGATATCTGTCATCATCGCATAACCCAGTGCATACGGGTTGATACCGGAAAAAAATGGGCTATCAAAATCGGGCTGAGAGACTACATTGGTATGACTTTGCAGAAACTCGATCATAAACCCTTCGGTCACCTTCCCCCGGTCATAGAGCTGATTGATAATATTGTAATGCCAGAAACAGGCCCAACCCTCATTCATTACCTGGGTTTGGCGCTGAGGATAAAAATACTGACCAATCTTACGAACAATACGCACTACTTCGCGTTGCCAGGGCTCAAGGTAAGGTGCATGTTTTTCAATGAAGTAGAGAATATTTTCCTGAGGTTCAGCCGGGAATCGTTGGCGTTCATCCCGGTTATCTTCTATTTCTTTTTGCGGGATAGTCTTGCGCCACAAGTCATTTACCTGCGACTGCAAATATTCTTCACGCTCTTTCAGCCGCTTTTTTTCCTCACGCATCGAAATCGGGTGAGGTCGCTTATAACGATCGACACCATAATTTTGTAATGCATGGCACGAATCCAGCAACTGTTCGACCTCGTCGATGCCATATCTCGCCTCACAGTCCGCGATAAATTGCCGGGCAAATACCAGATAATCGATAATTGCTTCGGCATCGGTCCAGGCTCGAAACAGATAATTCCCCTTGAAAAACGAATTATGACCGAAGCAGGCATGGGCCATGACCAGGGCCTGCATCATCATCGTATTTTCCTCCATTAAATAAGCGATGCAGGGATTCGAATTGATAACAATTTCATAGGCCAGTCCCATATGACCACGTCTGTACCGCTGCTCATTCTTGATAAAATGCTTTCCAAAGGACCAGTGGTTATAGCCTATCGGCATACCGACACTGGCATAGGCGTCGAGCATTTGTTCGGCACTGATTAATTCGATCTGATTCGGGTAAGTATCCAGTTCGAATTCTTCGGCAATGCTTTTGATCTCGGTGTAGTACTCTTCGATCAGCTCAAAAGTCCATTCGGCCGTGGTTGATATCGGGTCTTTCACTGCACATGCTTCCGAAAAAATTCACGGAACACCGGATAAATATCGCGCTGCTCAATAATGTGTTGCAAAGCAAAATTATCATGGCTGTCCAGCAGGCGTTCATACTGAGTCCAGAGGCTCTGATGCTTGTGACGGGTAATTTCAACATAGGCGAAATATCGAAGCAGCGGCAATAAATCTCGTGACAACAACTGGTGGCAAAGTGGAGAATCATCATTCCAGTTATCACCATCGGATGCCTGCGCAGCGTAAATATTCCAGTCAGTGGCCGGGAAACGAGCCGCTATAATTCCCTTCATCAATTGCAAAGCACTGGAGACTATCGTGCCGCCCGTTTCACGGGAATAGAAGAACTCTTCTTCGTCGACTTCCATGGCCTGGGTATGATGCCGGATAAATACCACCTCGACTTCTTTGTAGCTACGGGTCAAAAATAGATAGAGCAATATGAAAAAACGCTTGGCGATATCTTTGGTTTCGCGATCCATAGAGCCCGATACATCCATAATACAGAACATGACTGCTTGAGAAGTAGGTTCCGGGCGTTGCACGAAATTATTGAAGCGCAAATCGAAAGTATCGATAAAAGGAATTTTTTTCAGTTTCCCCTTAAGTTCCTCGATCTGAACCCTGAGAATTTCAACCATCGCCACATCAGGATTCTGTTCCTGCTGTAAGTCTTTCAATTCGGCTTCGAGTTCGTGTAGCTGCCGCCTTGACTGAGCACCCAATGCAATACGACGTGATAACGCCGAACGCAATGAACGCACGACGTTAATATTGGCTGGCACGCCATCGCTGGTATGGCCGGCGCGAACCGTGTTCTTTTTTGTTAACTTACGTAACTGATTTTTCTTCAGGTTCGGTAACTCCAGATCATCGAATAACAGTTCAAGATATTCATCTCTGGAAATTTCGAATGCAAATCCGTCTTCCCCCTCACCCTGATCGCTGGCTCTTCGAGCTTTGTCCTGATCACCCTGCATCGGGCGTTTTATTCGATCACCCTGTGAAAACTCCCTGTTTCCGGGATATACCGTGTCACGAACGCCCCCTCTGCCATGGCGAAAATTGGGCTCGCCAATATCGCGCGTCGGTATCGAAACACTCTCACCACTATTCACATCGGTAATCGAGCGTTCGGAAATTTGCTCGGCGATCGCTCGCTTGATCTGTGACTTATGCCTCCTTATAAACCGCTGGCGATTGACGGTACTTTTATTCCTGGCATTGGGCCGCCTGTCGATTAGTTGCGCCATACTTTGATTTCTCCCAATGCTAGCATTCAGGACGACTTCCTCACTCGCAAATACCACTCGCAAAGCAGCCGAACCTGTTTCTCGGTATAACCCTTATCGACCATACGCGAAACAAAGTCGGCATGTTTTTGCTTATCGTCTTCGGAAGCTTTAGCGCTAAATGAAATCACCGGCAGGAGTTCTTCCGTGTTAGAAAACATCTTCTTCTCGATCACGGTTCGTAGCTTTTCGTAACTCACCCAGTTAGGGTTATTGCCTTCGTTATTGGCACGGGCGCGTAAGACAAAATTGACAACTTCGTTACGAAAATCCTTCGGGTTTGAAATACCGGCCGGTTTTTCTATTTTCTCGAGTTCGTCATTCAGCGCAGCCCTGCCAAAATTTTCCCCCGTCTCGGGATCGCGAAATTCCTGATCCTGTATCCAGAAATCAGCGTAAGTGACGTAGCGGTCAAATATATTCTGACCATATTCGGAATATGACTCTAGGTACGAAGTCTGAATTTCCTTGCCGATAAACTCGACGTAATTCGGCACCAGATATTCCTTGATGTACTCCAGATAATGGTCATGCGTATCCTGCGGAAACTGCTCTCGTGCGATTTGCTGCTCCAGAACATACAGCAGGTGGACCGGATTCGCGGCTACTTCGCTTTGATCGAAGTTAAAGACTCGCGACAATATTTTAAAGGCAAAACGGGTCGACAAACCCTTCATGCCCTCGTCCACACCCGCGTAATCGCGGTATTCCTGGTACGACTTGGCTTTCGGGTCCGTGTCTTTCAGGCTCTCGCCGTCGTAAACACGCATTTTTGAATAAACACTGGAATTTTCGGGATTAACCAGCCGGGATAACACGCTAAACTGTGCCAACATTTCCAGGGTACTCGGCGCGCAGGGCGACTCGGAAAGCGAACTGTTGGCGAGTAATTTATCGTAAATACGAATCTCTTCGGAAACACGTAAGCAATAAGGCACCTTAACAATATAAACCCGATCAAGAAATGCTTCGTTATTTTTATTGTTTCTGAATGCCTGCCATTCGGACTCATTTGAATGCGCGAGGATAGTGCCCTCAAACGGCAATGCTGACAAGCCTTCGGTGCCGTTGTAATTCCCTTCCTGAGTCGCTGTTAGTAACGGATGTAAAACTTTGATCGGCGCCTTAAACATTTCGACGAATTCCATTAAACCCTGGTTCGCCCGACACAATGCGCCGGAATAACTATAAGCGTCCGCATCATTCTGTGCATAGTGCTCGAGCATACGAATATCGACCTTTCCGACCAGGGCTGAAATGTCCTGATTGTTTTCATCGCCGGGCTCAGTTTTCGCGATAGCGACCTGATCAAGAATCGATGGCTGGATTTTAACTACTTTAAACTGGGCAATATCGCCGCCGAATTCATGTAGGCGTTTCGCCGCCCAGGGGGACATGATTTTGTTCAGATATCGCGGCGCAATACCGTATTCGGCCATTAAGATGTCGCCATCTTCAATGGCATCGAACAAGCCCAGTGGGGATTCGAAAACAGGAGAGTCCTTAATCGCGTAAATTGGATATTTTTCCATCAAAGCTTTTAACTGCTCGGCCAGCGACGACTTACCGCCACCAACCGGCCCTAATAAATAGAGGATCTGTTTCTTTTCTTCCAGACCCTGCGCCGCGTGCTTGAAATACGAAACAATTTGTTCAATCGCGTCTTCCATACCGTAGAAAGATTTAAAGGCTGGATAACGCGAAATCATTTTGTTGGAAAATATTCGGCTCAGGCGTGGTTCCTGAGAGGTATCGACGAGTTCGGGCTCGCCGATCGCCGCGAGCATCCGCTCACTGGCTGTTGCATAGACCAGGGGGTTCTCCTTGCAGAGATTAAGATACTCCTGTAACGAGAACTCCTCCTGCAGGCGTTGTTCATACCGCTCTTGATACTTTTCGAAGATGCTCATCTTTCTTCACCTAAATATATGTTCGCTTCTAATATTAAGCATAGTTAAATATATAGACGCTGAGCAGCTAAAATTGTTCGGTTTACTCCACCAGTTAATAATTACGACTACTTTCCAGAGCTGCCTGATAATATTACCAATGAGTGCAAGTAGTTGATTTTATGAGAATAATAATCACAAAGGGATTATTGGAGAATTGATTAAAAATATATATTTTATCGTCTTAGAATTTTTTCTACTATTACAGTTGGGATATATCAGGGATAGATAAGATTTCGCCAAAATATTTGACCAAACTGCTAACCATGAAATAATACTCGTCGGTCTCGGGCATTGATCCCGACAAATCTAGAATGCGAGGTTAACAATGAGTTGGAATGTCTACTTATCCGGTGAAATCCATACCGACTGGCGTGAACAAATCAAACAGGGTGTGCAAGCCCTCGATTTACCCGTTACATTTAGCTCAGCGGTTACTAACCATGAGGCCAGTGATGCTGCTGGGGATATACTAGGTGCGGAAGCCAGTAGCTTTTGGCGTGATCATAAATCGTCGAAAGTAAATGGCATACGCACTAAAAACCTGATCGAAAGATGCGATATCGCTATTGTACGATTTGGCGACAAATATAAGCAGTGGAACGCCGCTTTTGATGCCGGCTACTGTGCGGCACTAGGCACGCCTTATATTACGCTGCATGACGAAGACATTATTCATCCGTTGAAAGAAGTCGATGCGGCAGCGATGGCCTGGGCGCAAACGCCTGCACAGGTGGTTGAGATTTTGAAATATGTGGTCAGCACGGACCTTTAGCACCCGTTTTACGCTGACCAGTTACGACTTACTGGTCAGCGCCAGCGCAACCTGATACAAATCATTCTTTTTCCTGCCACTGAGCTGGCTACAAAGCTTCACCGCTTTTTTCAGCGAAAGTTCAGCCAGCAATAGTTCAAGCATTGCAATATCGGCGTCCGTCAAACCTGTCTTCTCTTTATCCCTGGGATTATCAATTAACACCACAAACTCGCCTTTGGTAAGCGCTGGGTCGGTATCAAAAAGATTCAATATATCCTGCGCCTGGCCATTCAGAAAGTTTTCATGTGTCTTGGTTAGTTCCTTCGCTACGACGATTCGCTTGTCGGGCATTACCTCCGCTAACTGCTCCATTAGTCGGTAGATTCTGTGACTCGACTCCAGTAACACCAGTGTGCCTTCAATCTGGCTTAGTGCTTTCAGCTTTTCCAGACGCTCGACGTTTTTTTGCGACAAGAATCCGGAAAAGGTGAAGCTATCGGTGGGCATTCCAGCAGCGGATAAAGCGGCAATAATACTGCTCGCACCAGGTATCGGACTAACTCGAAGACCTGCATCTCTTACTGCCGTGACCAGTGGATACCCCGGATCAGAAATCAACGGCGTCCCGGCATCTGAAATAAGTGCGATATCTTCTCCCGCCTCAAGCTTTTGCAACAACTGATCTACCCTCTGGCTCTCGTTATGCTGGTGCAAAGAGATCATTTTCTTACGAATACCCAGATGATTAAGCAGTCTTTGACTATGACGTGTATCTTCAGCAGCGATAACATTGACCTGCTGTAAAATTTTTACCGCACGATAGGTCATATCATCAAGATTACCGATGGGGGTTGCTACAATATAAAGTACGCCGCTCATGCAAAAGAGTGTACACTATCACGCCAATCCGGAGAGCCGAATACCGGAATAATTTCAACCATTTAAATACTAAAATCAGATGAGACTAGCCTGTCCAAAAATAAGCCTGCTATTGATACTAATGATGAGTATTACTGCCTGTCAGACCGTACCAACAAAATCAGTTATCGACGATCAGGATTTCAGTTTATCCACAGAAGAGGAAAATATCATACGCGCCCTTCAGCTGGAAACCGAAAAGTCCTGGGTGGAAGCGGCACAGTTTTACCAGAGTATGGCGGAAAACGCACAACAGCCTGAGCGTTCAGCCTATTATATCCGTGCCGGCCTGATGTTTTATTACCAGCAGCGTTATAACTATATAGAACCCTATTTCAACGCACTGAAAGACGACGATATTCTCGAACAGGATAAGCGCTATATAGACATTATTCTTGCTGGCAGCTTCCTCGGTATCGGCAAGATATATCAAAGCCTGTTGACGCTCCCGAATATCGAGGAAATAGAAGATTTCCGCTTCAAGGCGCTGGCACTGAATATACGATCTAAAGGCGTTCTGGCTATCGGTAAACCGATGGAAAGCGCTCAATTACGCATGCAGATCAGCGAGTTTTTAAAATCCGAAGATGAAATCGAAGAGAATCACGCTTTTATCTGGCAAGCACTCAATCGCATCACCGAGTCAACGATAGTAAAAGCACTCGCAGAGCAACAAACCAGCGAAATGCGCGGCTGGCTCGAGTTGAACCTGATCGCCCGGCGCTCAAATATGCTGCCGAGCAAAATTGAACCCTGGATCGACCAGTGGTACCAGCTATACGGAGAGCATCCCGCAGCGCCAAATTTCGCAATAAATTTACTGGAAGAGAGTCGGCGTATTTACATTAAACCAGCCAAAATAGCCTTGATGCTTCCCTTTTCCGGCAGACTGGAAAAAGTATCTGAGGCGATCCTAAACGGCTTTATGTACTCTTATTATCAAAACAACGAAAATGCGGCGGCACTGCAAGTCATCGATGCCAGTACCGACCCGGTCGAA
>JAOUJX010000457.1 GCA_029882955.1 Gammaproteobacteria bacterium | reverse complement strand
TCACTTTGTACCTGCGGAAGTCACACGTGCTCGGCGAATTTGATAGCTTACTGAAAAACACCTTATTCCAGGCATTACAGGATTCTGGAGTCACACTAAAAACGAACTGCCAAATTGAAAGCATCCGTCGAGACGACAAGGGCAAGCTTGGCGTAAAGGATAATCAATCCAGCTCACAGCAAGATCTCGATCAGGTTATCTACGCGGTCGGTAGAGAACCGAATCACGAAGGTTTGCGGCTCGAGAACTGCGGTGTCGAGCTGGATGATGAAGGCTATATTGTTACTGACCTATATCAAAATACCAATCAGTCTCATATTTTTGCCTTGGGTGACATCACGGGTCGAGCACCTTTAACGCCGGTGGCTATTGCCGCCGGGCGTCGCCTGGCGGATCGTCTTTACGATGGGCAACACGATCGCCATCTTGACTATAAGAATATTGCTACCGTGGTTTTTAGTCACCCGCCCATCGGTACTGTCGGCTTGACCGAAGAGGCTGCTGTCGCTAAATATGGAGAGGCGGTAAAAATTTACCAGACATCATTTACCGCAATGTATAACGCCATCAGCGGGCATGCCGCGCCTACGGCAATGAAACTGGTCTGTGTCGGTGAAGAGGAAAAGGTCATAGGCTTGCATATCATAGGTCCCGGTGCCGATGAAATGCTTCAGGGCTTTGCCGTCGCGATTCGTATGGGTGCGACCAAACAGGATTTTGACGATACCGTGGCTATTCACCCAACCAGCGCCGAAGAACTGGTGACCATGCGCTAAGCGTTATTTTACGCCGGGACTGATTTCGAATTTATGCCCGACCGTAGTCGTCGGGCCGCAGCAGCGTCGGCAATCGACTGTGTAAAAAATTGATATTGATTCCGCCCCCGTTTTTTTGACTCATACATTGCCTGGTCGGCGTTTCTGATTAAGGCCATGGTTTCCTCTGCATCCTGTGGAAACAGGGTTACGCCTATACTGGCTGAAACGAAGGCCACCCCCTCACCCAGAGTAAACTTATCCACCAGTATTTCGTTAACATTTTTTGCCACTCTGGCAACATCATCTCTACTTGAGACCTCCTCAAGTATGATAACAAATTCATCTCCGCCTAAACGGGAAACAGTATCGGACACACGTATACAGCCTTCGATTCTCCTTGCGGCTTCAACCAGAAGCTCGTCTCCCTGGTCGTGGCCGAATCGGTCATTAACCTCCTTAAATTCATCGAGATCAATCAATAACAGGGCAAATTTACCCGCTTCCCGTTTCTGTTTTTTAATTATCTGGGCTAATCGATCCTGAAACATATTTCGATTGGGTAAACCTGTCAGAAAATCGTAATTCGCCTGTCGCCATATTTTATCTGCAATCTTCCTGCGCTCGGTAATATCCTCGACCACGGTTAAATACTGGCGTCTACCGGTATCGTCCCCTATATTAACGGGTGTCATCGATAGCTCTGCCCAGATGACTGAATTGTCCGGTTTGATTATTCGCTTAATTAGTTTTTCGGTATGTACGATTCCATCGTAAAGTTGCTGGATATATATCTGAAATTTCCTTAAATCTTCGGGATGAGTATAACTACTCCAACCAATTCGCTTGATCTCTTCTAATTCACGACCGGTAATCTGACTATAGGCGAGATTCGCTTCAATGATGTCGCCGCTATTACCCTCACATAAGGTCAGACCGATGGGCGCAGACATGAAAATATTGCGGAAACACGCTTCAGCCAGTTTTTTATCGGAAACTCCTACACATAGATTGTTTATTTCTTTTTCTGATTGAGATCGTATTGTGTCACTACTCATTAGATACACCAGACCTCACCACGAGTATAAATCTCCTTCTAATCTGCTGGCTCAACTTTAGAGCGGACCATGATTGTATACCTATAGGCGGCAAAACCCCAATACTGATACGGACACTAATCCCAAAATGCTTCTTTATCGGTATCTTGAGTTGGTTTTTACCCGGATGGCAGATCAAGTACGTCCGACATGCCGTAATACCCCGATTCCTTTTGATCTACCCAGCAGGCCGCGCGTACAGCACCGTTAGCAAAAGTCATACGGCTGGATGCCTTGTGGGTAATTTCGATTCTTTCGCCCTCGGCGGCGAATAACACAGTGTGCTCGCCGACGATATCACCGGCACGTATCGTTTCAAAGCCGATGGTTTTACGATCACGCGCACCGGTTTGGCCCTCGCGGCCATAGACCGCACAATCATCCAGGTCTCGTCCGAGAGACTCAGCGATCACTCGTCCCATTTTAACCGCAGTACCTGAGGGTGCATCGACCTTATGCCGGTGATGCGCTTCTATAATTTCGATATCTACCGTGTCACCAAGGGCCTTAGCCGCTGTTTGTAACAGCTTAAGGCAGAGGTTTACACCAACACTCATGTTATGCGCATACATGACGGCGATGGAATCACCCGCTTTTTCTATTTTTTGTTCAAGTTCCTCGTCACAGCCTGTGGTACCTATAACCATTTTACGGCCGTGCTCCAGACAATAATCGATATATTTTGTGGTCACTGTGGGATGGGTAAAATCGATTAAAACATCAAATTGACGGGCATCTATAGTGTCGGTGATTAACACAGCCTGGGCATCAATGCCGGCAACAACACCCGCATCGTTGCCTATAAACGGACTGTCGGCTCGTTCCAGTGCATGCGTTAAAGTTGCATGCTCGCTCTCAGCACAGGCCATGACCAGGTTTCTGCCCATACGCCCGGCTGCGCCGGTAATTGCGATTCTGGTCATGCTGACTAGCTCACGGTTTCATGTCTTCGAAAAACTTTTTCATACCATCCATCCAGGACTTCTCGTTCGGACTATGTTTTTTTGCGGCTTTACCCAT
>JAOUJX010000093.1 GCA_029882955.1 Gammaproteobacteria bacterium | reverse complement strand
TGTCGAAAACGTTTACGCCGATATTCTCGAAGCCGAGCAGCTAGCATTCCTGACAGAATTCCGCAGCCTTACCGAAGACAGCCAGAAACTCTACATCCGCCTGCTCAATCGCAGCAGCCTCTGGTTTCGCCTAAGCAAGCTCAAATACCCCGAAATAGACTCCATATCGGAGGCTGCCTTACGACTCCAGCGGGCAGGTTTTATACAGCTCGATACGGCATTTGAAATTGAGCACATCGCTAATTTGTTCAGCAAAAAAGAATTACTGGCCCTGCACCCGAAACCAGAACAATTAAAAAATCTGAAACGTGACGAACTGAAAGATTATCTATTGGCTGAAATCGATCAGGCTTTTCTCAACCACCTGCTAGATAGCGACAACTTCATAAAAGTCGAGCAAAAGAATACCTACCTCCTTGTCCAGATGCTCTTTTTCGGCAATCTAAATCAATCAATGACCGATTTCGTACTACGCGACCTGGGTTTGTACCAGTTCGAAAGCTATCGCATCGACGCCGAGAGTCGGCCTTTCACCACTGGCCTCGAGATTGAACAGTATTGGCTACTACATGAGCTTGATGCCCTGGTTCAATTATCCGACAGCGACGATACCGGGAGTTTACTGGCCTGCTTCGCCAGTATGCCGGAAGCAGCGCGACCCGAATCACCAGTTTACAGAAAAACCGAACGCCTGAAATATGATATCGCGCGACAAATCGAGCGAGTCGGGGAGCTCGATCAGGCACTCGACCTATACAACCAATGCAATCAGCCGCCAGCCCGTGAGCGCATCGCCCGCATTTACCATCAGCAAAAGAATATCGAAGCGTCAATAGACATGTGCAGACAAATTATCGATTCACCTGTCGACGAAGCAGAACTTCAATTCGCCAACGAATTTTCGACTCGTCTGGTGAAACGTCATCGGTTAGAACCCGTCGTTGAGGTCAGGCAGTACCAGCCCGAAATAGTCGAATTAAAACTGAATCATCATAGCAGCGTAGAACTGGCAGTCGCCGAACACTACCAGTCAAGCCACCCTGGGCAGCAATGCTATTTCCTGGAAAACAGTCTTTTTAACGGCGTACTTGGATTGCTCATCTGGGATGCTATTTTTGAGCCTCTGCCGGGGGCTTTCTACCATCCGTTTCAATACCAACCCAGCGATTTTTATGCGCATGATTTTGTTCAAAATCGAAAAGATATCTTTAACCGTATAGAGAGCTCCTTTAAGAATAACGATGATATCTGGAATATTGTCTCGGCGTGTTGGGAAAAAAAGCAGGGCCTGATGAATCCTCTGGTCGACTGGCATAATCTTGATCTCGCTATTATCAAACTCGCATTGCAACGCATTGACCATCAACACTGGCAAAGAATTTTCCAGCGAATTTTAAGCGATCTACGAAATCACCGTGCAGGCTTTCCCGACCTGATTTTATTTCCTGTCAACGAAGGCTACCGCCTGATCGAAGTCAAAGGCCCCGGCGATAAACTGCAGAAGAACCAGCAGCGCTGGATGGCCTATTTTGCTGACCATGGCATTCCACACGAACTCGCTCGCGTCAGCTGGATCAACCAACCGGTTACCGAAACATGACCAGCCCGCTGAAAATCGGTATTCGTCAACTGGTCGAATTTTGTTGTCGCAGCGGGAACCTGGGTTTCGAGGGCGGGCCTTCGGCCTCTGCATTAGAAGGATTACGCACACACCAGAAGATACAGAAACGTTATCAGAAAGAAGCCATCGCCGAGCATCGACTTAAGCTCGAATTTGAAATCGAAGAAACCAAAATCGAGCTTGGCGGGCGCATCGATTTACTCTTCGATCAGGAAAGTCCACCGCGTGTAGAGGAAATTAAAACCATATATAGCTTCATGAATTCGTTTACCGAGCGCTACGACGAACCCCACTGGGCGCAGGTGAAGTGCTATGCTGCAGGCTACGCCATCGAACAGAATCTTGACCGCGTTGTCGCCAGCCTGAACTACGTTAACCTGTTCAACCAGCAGGAATATCGTCAGACAAAGACCTTCGAGCGCAACGAACTGGAAGCATTCATTCATCAAATTTTGCAGCAGTATTTGAACTGGCACCGGCTTATCGAGGCCCAACGACAACAAACCATGAGCAGCGCCAGCAGCCTCGAATTTCCACATCAGGATTTTCGCCCGCAGCAACATTATTTTGCCTCGCAGGTATACCGAAATATTCAACGCCAGGGACAACTGATGGTCGAGGCGCCCACCGGTTCCGGCAAAACCATCAGCACGCTGTTCCCCTCAGTCAAGGCTATCGGGGAGGATATTATCGACCAGATTGTCTACCTGTCGGCCAAAACATCGGGGCAAAACCAGGCCATTGCAGCAGTCGAAAACATGGCCGAGCAAGGCCTGGAAGTCAGTTATTTAGTCATTCAGGCCAAAGCTAAAGCCTGCCCCTGTAACAATGATGACAGGGAAATTGACAGCGAAGGAAGGTGTATTCGCAGTATTGGCTTTTTTGACCGTCTCGCCACCGCCAGGCAAGCGTTAATCCAGCAGCGGCATTTGGGAGTCGAGACCCTACGCAGGACTGCGGACGAATATCAACTCTGCCCCTTCGAACTTTCGCTACAAATGCTGCCCTGGGTAGACATCATCATCGCTGACCTGAACTACGTCTTCGACCCCATGGTGCAATTGAGTTATTTCAAAACCGACAATCAGCGCAAACTGTTGCTGATTGATGAATTACATAATCTGGTGGACAGAGCTCGCAGCATGTATTCGGCAGAAATAAGCCGCCGACAAATCAAACTGGCTACCGAGAAAAACAATAATGCCGAAATCGTCCGCGCCTTGAACGGCGTCAATCGTGCACTCGATAAACATCTTCGTGAACAACAGCTAGAACAGGCTGTCAGCGATGAAATCAACCTGCCTTTCACCAAAGCGGTACGACGATTCAGTGAAAAATTAAATCTGGATATTTTCGGTGATAAAAAGATAAGCGCAGAAACGCTCGAGTTCGCGAAAGCGGTTTATCGCTACCAGACCATCCACAATTTGTACGGCGACCACCACAAAACGATTAGCATTAAGCCACTAAAGCATCGGCAGATAAAACTATTATGTCTGAATGCTTTCGAATATCTGCGCGAAATTTATCCACTATTCGATTCGGTATGCGGGTTCTCGGCCACTCTGACCCCGGATAACTACTTTCTTCAGGCACTAGGATTCGAAGCACCGGCACAGACTCTCAGGCTGGAATCCAGCTTTCCGCAGGAACGCCTGCGGGTCAATACCTGTAGCTATGTCGATACGCGATATCAGCAACGCGAGGCTTACATCGATCAAATATGTGCAACGATACACCGCTGCTATCAAACTCGCCCGGGCAATTATCTGGTGTTTTTCTCGTCCTACTATTTCATGCAGCAGGTTTACGACCGTTTTCTAACACGCTACAGGGCTGTACCGACCATGCAGCAATCCAGAGACTCCAGCGACGGCGAACGCCGTGATTTCTTAAATAAGTTTAGCGCGGGCGAAAAAACACTGGGCTTCGTCATTATGGGAGGAATATTCGCCGAGGGCATCGACTACCAGGGAGAATCACTGATCGGTGCTATCGTCGTCGGTGTCGGCTTGCCCCAGGCCAACAATGAGCAAAAGCTCATCGAGCAGGATTTCCAGCGGCTCGGCCTAAATGGTTTCGACCATGCCTATCGATTCCCCGGGCTTATCCGCGTACAGCAAAGCGCTGGAAGGGTAATTCGCAGTGAAAATGACAGGGGTATTGTCATCCTGCTCGACCGCCGATTTCAACACAATGCCTACCAACAACACTACCCGGCCCACTGGCAGCCAGAGCACTGCGAAACCATCGACAGTCTAGAGCAGTCGCTACTTGAGTTCTGGCATCAGGCCAGTGAATAATCAGGCATCAAGCTTTGCATTGACGCTATCAAGCTTGTCCTGCATAGTCTGTTCCCGATCAACACGAGTACCAACCCTCAGAGTACTACCTATACGCGGCGCGCCTAATTCATGTAACTTTTCGTGACACCGCTTGACCGCAGCCATTACCTCGTCCCACTCTCCTTCGACATTAGTTCCGTAGGAATGCATTTGATGGTTTAAGCCGGCGGCCTGAAAAATTTTCTGACACTCGGCTACGAAGGGAGATACGGATATACCGACCCCCATTGGTACTACGCATATATCGACTAATACTTTCATTGGCTTATACCTGCTGATTTATATAGCCCTATTTAGGCTACTTTCCGCAATAAAAGTCAACCATCCTTGATGCCGGTTTAGCGAAAATATTCGACAATCCGGAGGCAGGCAGAACTCGCCAATTTAAAGCAGGGCCTGTCTTTATCGATTATAAGGGCGCGCGCCCTTTGCTAAGACACAGTTCAACCAGATCATCGAGCCGCGCAGTTCCGGCACATATCACGCTATCAGCCCCGCCCCAGTAGATAATCACGCCACCATCATTTGTTTCTACCGCTCCGCAGGTAAAAACCACGTTATGTACGTAGCCGGTAATTTCCCAGGGGTCCTGCGGTGCCAGTATCCATTCATCCGAAACCGCGATTACCCGAGCAGGATTGGAAAGATCATGTAGCGCCACACCGAGTCGATAAACCGCGCCGTCCATGGTCTCGAATACACCGTGATAGATACTAAGCCAGCCGTGCTCGGTGCGAATCGGGGTTGCTCCGGGGCCTATTTTACTTTCGTCCCAATGGTATTGGACCGGTTTCATGACCACTTCGGACTCGCCCCAGTGAATCAGGTCCGGCGACCAGGATAACCAGATAGACCAGGGGTCGATTTCCGAATGGGGCCGATCGAGGCGCGCATAGCGACCATCGAAGCGTTGTGGAAAAATGACCACATTACGCATATCCGCCTGAGAGATCATCGCGGTACGCTCAACCGATTTAAAATCCCGGGTTTTCGCCAGACCGATACGAACACCGTGGCGCGAATAAGCACTGTAGGTAATCAGGTATTCGCCATCGATGCAACAGATTCGCGGGTCCTCCACGCCATAGGCCTCATACTCGAAAAAACCGTCCTGCTCCGACGGTCGCATGAAAGGTTCTGGATCGACCGTGAAGCGGAATCCGTCTTCGCTTACGGCTTTACCGATTATCGAGCGACCGCTGCGCAGGTGGGAACGAAACAACATAACGATCCGCCCGTCATAACGAGCGACACCCGCGTTATGCACAGTCTCTACCTGATAAGGCACATCATCTCTGCTCAGGATTGGATTGAGAGGGCTACGTTCAACCAGCAATGCTGGTTTAGACGGTACGGTCATAATCGTCCTCCAGTCGGATAATATCGTCTTCGCCAAAATAATTACCCATCTGGACCTCTACCACCACTGCCGGAATATCACCGTGGTTTTCTATCCGATGCACCTCACCTTTGGGCACATCCACAGATTGTCCCGGCTTGAGTAGAATTTGATTCGGGCCTACCGTCACCAGGGCCTCACCACTCACCAGGGTCCAGTGTTCTGTCCTGCATCGGTGCTTTTGCAGACTCAACCGTTCACCCGGGTTAACAAAAAGTTCTTTGACCTTGTGGTCTTCCGATTCCGCCAGTTCTTCGTAATGTCCCCAGGGGCGATAGTTTTCCCGTAAATCCAGAATCTTTCGATATACCTCCAAATAGTCCCGCGCCATACGCTGATAGGTAAAGTGCTGTTCTACCTTTTGCCGGCAAACCCGACGATCAATTTCACTAATCCGTTCCACCGCCTGCATGGCCTCATCCACATTATCGACGATAAACCCCGTATCACCGTGGTCAATCAGCTCCGCCATCGAACCCCGTCCGAAGGCGATAACCGGCGTACCACAGGCCATGGACTCGATCACGCTCAGGCCGAAGGGTTCGTCAAATCCGATAAGGTGTAACAGGGCATTCGCCTCTCCCAGCACTGTCGCCCTCTTTTCCGGCCCGACAGGGCCGATGTAGCGGACCATGTCACCGTCGATATGAGGTTCGACTCGCTCGCGGAAATATTGTTCATCTTGCACGATGCCAGCGATTATCAGCCTCCGTGCGGAATTCTGCGCCACTTCGATCGCCTCGCTAACCCCTTTATCAGGATGAATACGCCCAAAAAATAACAGGTAATCTCCTGCACCCGGGTGGAAGGGGAATTGATCGAGATCGAGACCATGGTGAATGGTGGCGATATAATCGAGCTCAGCGCATTTGTCGGACTCACTGATAGCCACATAGTAAGTGCTGTGATTGTATTTTTTATAAACCGGCAGTATGGCCGGGGAAGAAAACCCGTGGATCGTGGTAATGATCGGTGTATGAGTAAAATCGCTGTAACTAAGCGGCAGAAAATCGAAGTGGTTGTGAATAATATCGAATTGATCGGCGGATTTGAATAATTCCGCGATATGCAGGCATTCCCACACCTTGGGATCTATACTGGTGTCTTCGGAATAAGGTCGAGGACTGACCCAGACCAGCTTTCCGTTCGTGTGGGAGTCGCCACTGGCAAATAGTGTCACCTCTTCGCCCATGGATATCATCTGTTCCGTGAGCAGGCTGACAATATTCTCCCAGGGCCCGTAGTGTCGTGGCGGGGTCCGCCATGATATTGGACTAAGCATCGCGATTTTCATAAAACATAGCCTCCTTTGGATAACCAATGGCTTCTGTACAAATGAGTCGATATACTTCGCTTGTAATATTAACACACAGTAGTTGAATTAACAGAACAATGGCAGCCAGTAAGATCCCTCTAGCAGGGGTTATTTACTGTCTCAATGTCGCCGATATCGAATCGGGAGTTCTTAAAGAGACACATCTGGGTACTACTATTATGAACGGAAAAACGTCTTCTCTTCCTGTATTACGAGCACGCCGCATACCAATCACAATAAACGCGAATGCCGCGCGAGTCATCGTTCGGCCCTATATCCCACATACCCCGGAACGTATCGGCAATATTATCGGCCGGGTACTAAAGATGGGGAAAAATAAAGTAAAATCGATGACAGAAGTCATCGTCGAAGACTTTTCGCATCGCCATCGTTATTTCGAGGAAATACTGGAGCAAAACTTTGACCTGATCAGCCACTTCATACCGGAGGACGTCGATTTATCCCTGCATAGAAAACAACTGATCGGGGCTTATTTTTCGGCCGAATACTCGGTCGAGGCAGCAGCATTGTTTAATCCGTCAATTGTCCAGGTCGCGTCACTGACGACGGATGCCGAAGGTTCCTGCCGCTTTATCATGAGTTTCAGGGGTGTCGGCGAAGGCCATATTTCATCGATAGAATTTCGTACCGGGATAATCGACTCACATAAGGATATTTATTTCGATGCGGTGAGCAATTATGTACGCACCCCCAGGACAAGAGCCAACGCGCTGTATAACCGCGAATTGTTTCGATTAAAACTAGAAGACCTGGGTGTCAGAAAAAATGCAACCCAGTGGCTATTTGGAGATTTGCCGTCCCAATTCACCGTTGCTGACTTAGAGCATAAATTTGACGAGCACTATAGTGGAAAAAGGATCCGGGAGCAGGACAAGCTAGAGGCAATCGATAAGGCCAGATGGCTGGCACGCTCAAATTACGAAATCACCTTTCGCGCTGAACACCGGATATCGGAACGAGTGATTTTTCCGATCTCGGAGACCGAGAGCGGTGGTATAGAGGATGCCCGCTTTGTGCGTTTCACCGACGACGACGGTAGCATTATTTACTTTGCCACTTACACCGCCTTTAACGGTGACACTATCTTGCCTCAACTCATCGAGACCAATGATTTTATTACTTTTAAGATCAGCACCCTGTTCGGAAAACAGGCCGAGGGGAAAGGAATGGCGCTATTTCCGAGAAAGATCAATGGCCAATACGTCATGCTCTCGCGTCAGGACGGGGAAAGCAATTACATTATGTTTTCAGACAATGTGCACTACTGGGAAAGTGCCCAAAAATTACGCAACCCCGAATCTCCCTACGAATTTTTCCAGATGGGTAACGGGGGATCTCCCATCGAAACACCGGAGGGGTGGCTGCTGATAACCCATGGCGTTGGACCCATGCGAACCTATTGCCTTGGGGTAGAACTGCTTGATCTGGACGACCCGACTAAAATCATCTGCCGTCTCGAGGAACCCATCCTGGAGCCGAATGCCATGGACCGCGAAGGTTACGTTCCCAATGTCGTTTACAGCTGTGGCTCGATTATTTTTCGGGACGAATTAATTATACCCTATGCCGCTGCCGATCAGCGCTGCGGTATTGCAGTGCTTCAGGTTAAGGACCTGATGGCGAAACTGCTCAACAATAAAGTCAGGAACAGGACCGAATAAGCATTTTATGCCGAATAAACCCTGCCCGTTAATAACGGTTTGGCGTTTTCGTTCCTGACCTTTTTGATCTCATCCTGGCCTTTATGCCAGTAAATATCCAGCAGGGACATCAGCCAGCATGAAACCGACTCCGCCCCCTGATTTTCATTCAGGCTTTGCGCCTGCAGTCCATCCCTGCAACCGCCGGTAGCATGATCGTATAATGGTAGACGCAGGTCATTTTCGCCCAGATACCAGTTCAGGCATCGGTAAGCAATGTCGGTCCACTGATAATCACCGGTCGTTTTAAAGGCCTCTATACTGGCCGCTATCATCGCTGCGGCCTCTATCGGTTGCTGATCGAATCGGGGCTTTTCAAACCCTCTGCGGAGCCAGCCATGGTTACCGACCGGAGTGAAATAACGCCCCGACTCGTCCTGCTGGATATTCTTTAGCCAGACCAGAGAGCGTAGACCAGTTTTTAACATTTCCTCATCATCCTGGAGTCGCCCCGAAATCAGCAATGCCTGCGGCAGGCGCGCATTGTCATACGTCAGGATATCCTCAAACCAGGGCCACTTTTCACCGGCACAATTTCTGAACTCACGCATCATCCGCTCAGATAATAACCGGCACATTGATTCGGCCTCTTTATTCGCTCCATGACGGCTGAGAAAAGCGTCAATACCGATAATAGAAAAGGCAAAAGCTCTCAGAGAAGTAAATCCCTCAGAGGCGGGCAATGCGCGCTGGAATAAATCTCGTGCGTGTTCGATCTGCCCACGATTGCTACCCAGTGCAACGGTGACCCCCAGTCCCCACAAGGCTCGGCCCTGCGAGTCCTCGGAGCCGGACACTTCCATCCACCGCCGATCGTAAGACATGAAGTTCCTGAAAGCGCCGTTACTAATACTGAAAGCATGTTCAAGAAAACTCAGATAGACTGAAATATACTCGGTCAGCGAGGCATCCTTTGGTCTGAGGTTCTGCAGAGTCGCCATAACAATCAGTGCTCTGGCATTGTCATCGACGCAATAACCATGTTCACGATCCGGGACAGTATATTTTGAATGTTGCAGGATACCCACACCATCGGTCATACGAGTCAGGTGGTCGAGTTTAATCTCCGGCAGCGGTATTCTGCCTTGCCCCGGAATAGGCGGGAACCCAGCCGGGGAGTGTTTTTTCATCGGTTTTTTCCGCGCCTGCTCAAAGGCCTCGACATACTGCCTGCCCACATTACTCCAGGTCATTTTTCGGCAATAGGCGTAAGCCTTATGCCTCAGTTCCTGGAGCTTATGCGGATGATCAAGCAGGTCGATCACTGCCTGAGCAAGTTCCGTGCTAGCTCGAAACGGAATCAGCCTGCCCCGACCTTCGGCGAGTAATTCCTGGGCATGCCAGTATGGCGTAGAAACCACCGCCTTCCCCATACCCAGTGCATAGGATAATGCCCCGGATATAATTTGCTCCTCGTTGAGATAAGGCGTCAGATAGATATCAGCGGCACCCAGATACCTGTAGAGCTCATCATCGGCAACAAAATGCTCGTAGAACTGTACGTGATCTTCCACGCCCAGTTCCTTTGCCAGCATATGGAGACCGATTCGGTAATTCTCACCCTCGGTGGCCTGCAAATGCGGGTGGGTAGACCCGACAATGAGATAAACAACATCAGGATGAGACTTGATAATTTCCGGCAGCCCCTGGATTGCGGTTTCAATACCTTTTCCTGGCGACAATAAACCAAACGTCAGCAGAACCTTCTGACCGGACAGACCAAACCTGTCTTTGTAGGAGGAAGCATCGGTCAACTGGATATCGGGAATACCATGCGGAATGAGAACGATTTTATCGGCATCCACCTGGTAAATGTCACGCAGAAATTCTATCGATCGATCACTCATTACCACCAGGCGGTCCGACAGATTAGCGATTTGACCCAGGATATAGCGTTCGCTGTCGGTCGGATTCTGCAAAATAGTGTGCAAAGTCGTGACAACCGGGATTTTGAGATTGGCCAGTAATTCGACAATAAAGCCACCGCGTTGCCCGCCAAAAATTCCAAACTCATGCTGGAGGCAAACCGCTTCAACATTACTGACATTGAGAAAATCCGCCGCCACTTCGTAATCTTTGAGCAGATCCTGATTTATTTCGAGCCTGACCTGAGGGGGATAGCGGTAGCCCTCTACACGATCGTTGATTGCTATTGCCCAGCAATCTGTAGCGGGTATGGTCTGCTTTATCGCCTCAAGCAAATGGGTCGTAAAAGTTGCAATGCCACATTTTCTGGGTAGAAAGTTGCCTATCAGCGCAACCGATTTGAACGTAGAGTAATCTTCCTGCTCACCTGCTTCGATCAGCTTATCCATAAACATTACCTTTCGCTTAGAGCTAGCCGATCAGATATTATTAAATAATTTTCGCCAGATTTTGATATCCGTCAATACCTGTCCAGATAAACCACTTTAAATGGTCGTTCTACTGTCACTAGATTTCCTCTTATCCGAGAGGTAGTTCTCGCCATGAGCACGCCAAAAATCAGTGTTTTGATCGTCTCCGGTTCACTCGAACGTCTGTAAATGGCCGCCAAAGGCGGTATCGGCGGCCCACTGAAGATTGCCCGTGATCCGGAAACGCAGGAAGCGTTGCGTTTCATGGTATTGCTGAGCAAGCGCCTGCGTAATTAGGTCAGGATGGTTGATTAACTTTAGATAGCCTACTCCACCAGTCCGGCGGCACGCTCAAACTTCTTCACCAGTATCCCTTCATCCCCGCAACAGCTCGCCGCACACTTTTTCACTTCATTCAAAGCATCGGCATCGAGTGCCAACCAGTCCGAAACCGGTGCATTCTCGGTCGCACAATCACAGCTGATATCGGTATGACCGTAAACATTTTGCAACCCTATCTCGCGGGCATTAGCAGCGGCCGTGTCGATAATTTCATTCGGCGTCGGGGGAATATGCGATAACTGATAAGCCGGGAAGAATTTGGTGATATGCCAGGGACTATCGGCACCGAGATTATGCCGAATCCATTCCGCGATCTGTTTTAATTCCTCAGGACTATCATTTTTACCGGGGATGACATTGGTTCGGGTCTCGACGTGAATACCCA
>JAOUJX010000456.1 GCA_029882955.1 Gammaproteobacteria bacterium | reverse complement strand
AGACCTGATCGTTACGTACCACCTCAACTTCGGCATCCAGCTCACCGAGGTATTGCACCAGGTTATAAGTAAAGGAGTCGTAATTATCGATCATCAATACTTTCATGATTCTCCCCCCTCTTTCTCGGCACAGGGGTCACGCGACGGCAATCCCGACTCGGCCATAGCCACGGCGCGAAATATGGCACGCCCCTTGTTCATGGTTTCAGCCCATTCGTTGGCAGGCACCGAGTCGTAAACAATCCCCGCCCCTGCCTGAATGTAGAGAGTTTCATCTTTGATAACCGCGGTACGGATCGCAATAGCAGTATCCATATTACCGCTCCAGGACAGGTAACCTACCGCCCCGGAATAAATCCCACGCTTGACCGGTTCGAGTTCGTCGATAATTTCCATCGCGCGTATTTTCGGCGCGCCGGAAACGGTTCCAGCCGGGAAGGTCGCGCGTAAAACATCCATCGCCGATAATCCCGGCTTTAATTTACCCTCGACGTTGGAAACGATATGCATGACATGCGAGTAATGCTCGACGAGCATTTTCTCTGTCAGCTTTACACTACCGGTTTGGCTCACTCTTCCGGCGTCATTACGACCGAGGTCAATCAACATTAAATGCTCGGCCAATTCTTTAGGATCGTCTAACAAGTCCTTTTCCAGCGCCTGATCCTCGGCCTTGTCTTTGCCTCGTGGACGCGTACCCGCTATGGGTCTGACCGTGACTGCCTGATCTTCGAGGCGCACCAAAATCTCGGGCGAGGAACCCACCACATAATGATCATCCAGATTAAGGTAATACAGATAAGGCGAAGGGTTCAGGCTACGCAGCGCCCGGTATAAATCAATGGGTTCGGCCTTAAATGGAATCGACAAACGCTGCGACAGGACAATCTGCATTGCGTCACCATCGATAATATACTGCCGCGCTTTTTCTACTGCCTCTTCGAAGCCCTGCTGAGTGAATTCAGAATTAAAGTCTGATTCAATGACACCCATCTGGGTAGCTTTCGGTTTAACATTTAAGTTCGTTTTCTCGAGCTTCTGCTCTAACTCGTCGAGCCTCTTTTGCCCCTGTTCCCAGGCATTCGCCTCGGCCGGATCGGCATGCACAATCAGGAACATACGCGACGAAAGGTTATCAAACACCACCAGTTCATCGCTGAGCATTAGCAAAATATCAGGGGTTTGATGCTTGTCCGGGTTGGGACATTCGGCCAGTTTGGGCTCGATATACCGGATCGTGTCGTAACCAAAGTATCCGACCAGTCCACCGTGAAATTTTGGCAGACAATCCGCTTCGGCGACCTTAAAGGACTGGAGATAGTCCTCAATAAAACTTAACGGGTCATCGACCTGTTCATGATTGACTACCTGACCGCTAACTTCCAGCATTATGCGGTGATCAAACACTTTCAGCCGGGTATTACAGGCCAGCCCAATAATCGAATAGCGGCCCCATTTCTCACCACCCTGCACCGACTCAAACAAATAGGAATAGGGCTCGTCAGCGAGTTTTAAATAGGTGCTTAAAGGAGTATCGAGGTCTGCGAGAACTTCGCGAACCAACGGGATGCGATTGTAATCGCTTTTTAGCTTGTTAAATTGACTTAAATTCATAGCAATAATCCAAAACGGTTAAACAGGGTTTATACAGATACAACAATCCGGCTTCACCATCGCCAGCGTTGAATAGCCACCCTGTTTTCTTCACGTTTTAAAATCATTGCCTAAATCAGGTCTTTAAGTTCGACCATAGAATCTATCACAGCGTCTGGCTCATATCTACGAATATCTTCGCCATGGTTGTAGCCGTAACTCACGCAGATAATCTGGAAGCCTGCGGCTCGCGCAGCCTGTACGTCCGACTTCGAATCACCCAGCATTAGAGAGTCCTCAGCGGCGACCTTGAATTCCCCGGCTGCCGTAATTAGAGGCAGAGGATCAGGCTTCTTACGGGCTGTGTCGTCACCGCAGATAGACACATCGAAATACGGTGCAATACCTATCTGCTCCAGTAGCGGTATGGTGAAGGATCTGGCCTTGTTAGTTACACAGCCCAACCGATAGCCTCGAGACTTCAGGTAATCGAGGCCTTCGATGACGCCATCGTAGAGACGACTACGCACGCAAATATTATTTTCGTACAAACCCCAGAAGACGGGTAGCGCCTTTTCAAACAGATCAGCATCAGGTTCGCCATTGAGGTCATTCACCAACGTCCTCTTCACCAGTTTTTCAACACCATTACCGACCCATTGCCTGACCGCCTCTTCACCACGTTCGGGCAATCCAATTTGCAACATCATCCGGTCAGCGCAATAGGCAAGGTCAGGAACACTATCAATCAGGGTGCCATCGACATCGATCAACACCAGTTCTGGCTTTTTCAGGCGGCTCAAATCGATTTCCCTACGGCCAGTTGCTGCCGAAATTTCTCGACGATGCTGTCGTAACGATGTGCATCGTTGGCATCGCCATAGCCAAAAATCCCCGAACCGGCGACAAAGGTATCGGCGCCGGCAGCTGCAATTTCGGCAATATTTTCGACTTTGACACCACCATCGACTTCGAGGCGAATATCAAGCCCGGACTCATCGATTAACTGGCGGACCTGACGCAACTTATCGAGCGTGCTCGGGATAAAGCTCTGTCCACCGAAACCCGGGTTTACCGACATCAACAAAATCATATCGACCTTGTCGAGTACATAATCGAGATAGCTCAGCGGGGTCGCCGGATTAAATACCAGCCCGGAACGGCAGCCACTTTCTCGAATCAGGCTCAGGCTACGGTCGATGTGATCCGATGCCTCTGGATGAAAAGTAATATAACTGGCACCGGCTTTGGCAAAATCAGGGATAATGCGATCAACCGGCTTCACCATTA
>JAOUJX010000455.1 GCA_029882955.1 Gammaproteobacteria bacterium | reverse complement strand
AAGTCCTGTGGATTTAACGAAATAGCGTAATTGCGATTCTCGAAGATTGCTTCCTGATAAAGCAGATGAATAAGTTTGCTAAGGTCATTGCCCAACAGTTTCAGGTCATTATCACCACGGCTAAGCGTGGTAGAAAAAATAATCGCCGAAACGGTGATAACAACGATAATAACGACCACGAGAATTTCAAATAAAGTAAACCCTCGTTGAGCGAACAACCTTTTCTCAGGCGTCGAGATTCCAGTTTCCAATATCGGCGGCTTCATCGCTGCCTCCTACTGCTGCGTCGGCACCGAGAGAAAAGATATCGAATTCACCATTACTACCAGGAAACTGGTATTGATAATCGTTACCCCAGGGATCCTTGCTGAGTTTTTTAATATAGCCGCCTTTACGCCAGTTTTTAAGTTCTGCACCACCGGGCTTATTGACCAGGGCGTCAAGACCCTGGTCTGTACTGGGATAGGTAAAATTGTCCAGTTTGTATAATTCGAGCGAAGACTCTAAGACCCGTATATCGCTTTTCGCCTTACTAATCCGTGCGTCATCGACTCTACCGGCAACCTTAGGCGCAATATACGCTGCAAGTATCGCTATGATCGCTACCACGACTATAATTTCGAGCAGAGTAAACCCTCGTTGGCTATGAAATCGGTTCATCGTTGAATTCATCTAAATCCTGTACCTCTAACTAAAAGTTCAATCGTGTATTATTAATTTTATAGCCCGCTATTTTAATAAGCCGATTCATTATGGCAATTAATATTGCCAGTATCACGCCATACAAGTGCGCATCAACTATAACGGGAGAGCCTATCATATCACTAGTTGTCAGGTTTAGTTCGCTGGTTTGCTCAAGCATGATTTTTGTCACAATTGCTACGCCGAGTAACAATGCAATCAACCTGTCACGACGAAATAAATCGATAGCGGCTAATAAAAATATGCCATAAAGGATGCCCGAATAACCGACATACCAGTCTAACTGTGGATTGAGCAGAGTAAACAGGAAGGAAATTCCTAGCGCAAAGTAAAACTGGTAAAGCAACCAGCGAGTACTAGACCAGCCTGGCCTGGCAATTGAAAGACACAATAATAATCCGGCTACATTTAAAAAAAAGTGTTTCCAGTTAACATGAACCCAATGGGCGGACAAAATTCGCCAGTATTCTCCATTATCCATCCAGTTTTGTTGATAACGGAACAGCTCTGGTCCTTTCAGTTGTAACAACATCATTAAGGTAACCATGACGGCTACAAAAACCCAGTCTGTCGGTATTTTACTATTGAATAAGATCATTCATATCGAAGATAGGTAACAGGATAGCCAGCACGATGGCTAGTACGACCATGCCCATTAGCAGGATCATAGCCGGCTCAAATAGACCTACGAAGATAGCTGTTGTCCTGGCAAACTCATTTTCTTCGGCCCGGGCAGAGCGCTCTAGCATATCGCCAAGCGCTCCACTGGCCTCACCATTAGCGATTAACTGGAGCACCATCGGGCTGAAATGGCCGGTTTGATTCAGCGCATGTGAAATCAATTCCCCTTCCCTGACCCGGTCGGCGGCGGCAAGTACCGATTTTTTCATCGGCTGATTGAGAATGACCTCACTCGAAATATGCATCGAGTCGAGCGCGGTGACACCACTGGAAACCAGGATACTCATGGTTCGAGTAAATCTTGCGGTATTAGACAAACGTACCAGGTAGCTAACAAAAGGAATACTGAGCAGAAACCTGTCACGAGCGATTCGGAAACCATCCAGCTTCAATAACTGCTTGTATACCAGCGACATGATGACTGCTGCAATAATAACCGGCACACCGTAAGCCCGAGAAAAATCGGAAATGGCGATTAACCATTGGGTAATCTGAGGTAACTCCTGATCGAAACCATCAAACACCTGTATGATTTGAGGCACCACAAAAATTAACAATACCGATACCAGGCCTAGAGCGACGATACTAAGCAGTATTGGATAAACCAGTGCCAGAGTCGTTTTTTGCTGGAGGGCCTGCCTGGCTTCCAGGTAATCGGCCAGTCTTTCCATGACCAGATCCAGCAAACCCGACTGCTCACCTGCGTGTACCGATGCACAGTACATTTTATCAAAAATACGGGGGAACTCGATCAAAGCCTCGGACAATGAATGACCTTCGAGAACCCGCGCACGTACTGCGAGTAAAACGCGTTTTACCTGGGCTTTAGGGGCCTGTTTCGAAACAGTCAGATAAGCCGACTCCAGTGGTTGGCCTGCGCCAACCAGGGTGGCCAACTGACGGGTGATTAAGGCAACAGTAGATACGTTGATGCGATCCCGGCGAGTGCCGGTATTGACTTTCGAAACACTACCGCTGACTTCACTGACCTCGACCGGCATCAGGTTCATTCCGCGTAATTGCTGGCGTGCCTGCTTAGCGGTATCGGCTTCGATTAAACCTTTGTGAGTTTTACCACCTGCATCAATGGCCTGATATTCGAATGCGCTCATAATCCCCGGCGAAGCATAATTTTACGCAGTTCAAACGGAACAATCATGATTAAAGATTCTCGCGTGTTACGCGGAGGACTTCATCAATCGTAGTCATTCCCTGTTCTACTTTGCGCATGCCGTCATCGCGAATACTTGGACTTTTAGTACGACAATAGCGCTCGATTTTTGCCTGACTTTCTCCATCGTGGATCATGCTCGAAAGCTTGTCATCGACTTCGATCATTTCGTATATACCTGACCGCCCGCGATAGCCGGTTTGCAAACACGCAGGACAGCCTTGCGACTGGTAAATATCGATACTGCTATCCAGACCATAATCTTCGTATTCCGAGTCATTCAAGTGCAAGGGTGTACGACATTCACTACACAGATTTCTGACCAGCCGTTGCGAT
>JAOUJX010000454.1 GCA_029882955.1 Gammaproteobacteria bacterium | reverse complement strand
GCAACAAAAAGATATTGCCGGTCTGATGCGAGTCAACAATGCTGGCGAAGTCGCCGCCCAGGGTTTATATCGTGGTCAGGCCCTCACTGCACGTGATCCCAAAGTCGTTGCCGCCATGGAAACTGCGGCAGAGGAAGAGAACGAACACCTCGACTGGTGCCAGAAGCGCCTTTCCGAACTCAATGCGAACCGCAGCAAACTCGATGGTTTCTGGTATTGGGGCTCATTTTCTATCGGCGCACTGGCAGGCGCCGTCGGCGATAAATGGAGCCTGGGGTTTGTGCAAGAAACCGAAGAACAGGTCTGCAAGCACCTGGAAAGCCATTTAAAGAGACTGCCCGAGCAGGATAAACGCAGTCGAGCCATCCTCGAAACCATGAAAAATGACGAAATGCAGCATGCCATTAGCGCTCACAAAGCCGGTGCTGCAGCCTTGCCGGCACCAGTTAAAGCGGCCATGACCTTGGTAAGCAAGGTCATGACAGTGACTGCTTATCGAGTTTAATCGGATTCGATTATCTCAAAATCGTGAGTGATGGTAGCTACTTTGCCCAGCATTTCAGATGCAGAGCAATACTTATCGGCTGACAAAGCGACTGCTTTCTCAACCCTGTCAGCCTTCAGCTCCCTTCCGCTAACAACAAAGTGGATGTGGATTTTTGTAAATACCTTAGGAATTTCTTCTGACCGTTCGGCCTCGATATTAACCTCGCAATCGATCACATTCTGGCGCGATTTCTTCAGGATAGAGATCACATCAAACGCCGTACAGCCGCCCAGGCCAAGCAATAGCATTTCCATTGGTCGAATACCCAGGTCCCGACCACCTGCATCAGGAGATCCATCCATCACCACCGAATGACCGCTACCGGACTCGCCAACAAAGGTCATATGATCTAACCATTTCACTCTACATTTCATATCGTTTCGCCAAATCTAAATGTTGTCATCGTTGAAGTTTATGGTATGTTTACCGGAAATATAAAATCAATTATAAGTAATTACACACAATGGGTCTCAAACCGATTACCAGGATAGTGCCTCGAGAGAATACAGCACTCAGTAATTTTCTCCGGCACTGCCACATCAAAAAGCATGCGGTTCGCAGCACGATTATTCATGCCGGGGACGATTCGGAGACCCTGTACTATATCATCGGCGGCTCTGTCAGCGTAGTCATTGAAGATGAGGAAGGTAATGAAATAGTATTGGCCTATCTCAACTCTGGCGACTTCTTCGGTGAAATGGGTTTATTCGGAGAAGATATCAAGCGCAGTGCCTGGGTTATCGCTCGTCAAGACTGCGAAGTAGCCGAGATTCATTATTCACAGTTCATGGTGCTCGCCACCGAAATGCCAGAAATTCTGTTCCAGCTTTCCGCTCAGCTCGCTAGTCGTTTACGCCATACCAGTCGCAAAGTCAGTAACCTGGCATTCATGGATGTTGCCGGGCGTATCGCGCGCGCCTTACTCGAACTGGCTAAATCACCCGATGCGCTTACCCATCCAGACGGCATACAAATTAAAATCACGCGTCAGGAACTGGCGAAAATAGTCGGCTGCTCTCGCGAGATGGCCGGGCACGTCATTAAGAACCTTGAAGAAGACGGATTAATTACCGCTCACGGCAAAACCATAGTGATTTTTGGTACGCGTTAATTTATCGTTAGTTGAAAAACAATTCCGACAGTAACGCTCCCGGTTCCGGGGCGCGCATAAAAGCTTCGCCGACTAGAAATGCATTAACCCCATTTTCACGCATGAGTTGCACATCCTCAGGCGTATGAATGCCACTTTCGGTTACCACAAAACAATCCTCAGGGATGCCCTTCAATAAATCCAGTGTAGTCGACAGACTGGTTTCGAAACTTCGTAAATTACGATTATTCACTCCAACGAAAGACAGATCCAGCTTCAGCGCCCGGTCGAGCTCGGCCTGGTCGTGCACTTCCACCAGTGCATCCATGCCGAGTTCACTCGATAATTCGAATAGCCGACGCAGATTATCATCATCAAGAGCAGCGACTATGAGCAGGATACAATCGGCACCCAGCACCCTCGCTTCGTATAACTGATATGGGTCAACCATAAAATCCTTACGAATCACGGGCAGACTACAGGCAGCTCTGGCAGCGACCAGATAATCATCATGGCCCTGGAAGAAATCTTCATCAGTCAGTACCGACAGGCATGCCGCGCCTGCTTTTTCATACGACTTTGCAATCTGCACCGGGTCGAAATTTTCACGAATCACACCCTTGCTCGGCGAAGCTTTTTTAATTTCGGCGATAACAGCCGAATCACCTCGATCTAAACGCTGTTTTAGAGACTTCGCAAAACCACGAACGGCAGAAGCCTGAACCAGCTGATCGCGTAGCCGGTTTATTGACCTCTGTTTAAGGCGGGCTTCTATCTCTTCCTGTTTACGCGCCAGAATGCGCTTCAGAATATCGGGCGTGTCATTCATGTTGTACGTGACCTCGATACCAGATCATTCAGAATTTTTCCTGGTCCGCCATTGGCAATCGCTGCCTTCGCCTTCTCGACACCACCTTGTAGCGAGTCAGCCAGACCCGAAACATAGATCGCTGCACCGGCATTGAGGCAAACAATATCCAGCGCCGCACCGGGGGTATTGGCAAACACCGATTGAATCATCGCCAGACTGGCTTCAACGCTATCGACCTTAAGATCGTCCAGCGAACCCGCTGGCATAGAGAAATCCTCTGGCGAGATGCTATAACACTTCACCTCACCGTCTTTAAGCTCGGCCGCCTGAGTAGCGCCGGTAATACTAATTTCATCCATGCCATCGTCAGCATGTACTACCATGACGTGACGACTACCTAGCTGTTTCAATACCTGCGCCAGCGGTTCTACCAGTGCCCCATCGA
>JAOUJX010000453.1 GCA_029882955.1 Gammaproteobacteria bacterium | reverse complement strand
CAGTTATCATTCCGGTGAGACCAACGACTTAAGACAGATCATTCAGCATCTTAAAACTCGCGGCGTTACCGACATCGCCCTGCTTGGCTACTCGCTTGGCGGAAATGTCACGTTAAAATATATGGGTGAAAGCGTTACTGAACCAGCCATCCGTTGCGCTATTGCAGTTTCCGTCCCCTTCAGACTCAACCTCTGCGCCACCACGATGAATAGCGGTTTTGCCAGAATATACCAAAAATTACTGCTCGACAGGCTGATAGTAAAAATGCAGCAGAAACAGCATTTGATCAGGAAAAGTGCTCTAAATTTTCCCAGCCCGACTAATATGCGAAGTTTCCGGGAATTTGATCATCACTTTACCGCACCAATCAACGGATTTAACAGCGCGGAACACTATTATGAATGCGCCAGTTCCAGGCAGTTTCTCAGTAGTATCGATAAGCCAACACTGATACTTCATTCGCGGGACGATCCATTTATGACAAGCGACATTATCCCGCATGCCAGCGAATTATCGGACTCGATAGCACTGGAACTATCGGATCATGGCGGGCATGTTGGCTTTGTCGGAAGCGATGGTCTAAAACCAGCAGTGTGGCTGCAGCGACGCATACATCGGTTTTTACTGAAGCAGAATTTTCTATAATAACTTTTGACCTGAGTCATGCAACAAAATCAGTAAAACAAATATCATGTAAGAATAAAATACTGGAGTGCAACTTATCACTACCAAAGAGCAACTAGTAGAGCAACATATTCGTGAATACGACGCACGCCAAAAGCATGTGGATGAACTCATCGCCCAGGCCAAAGAAGCGGCTCGCGACCTCGCAAAGGACCACACCGCCAAAACCGAACTGGCGCAAATACAGGGGCAACACGCCGAACTGCTCCAGCAGACCGAAGAGCTGAAACGAATGCCTCTGGAGCACTGGCGCGAAGAAATGATTCAAAGCGCCGGCCCAATGGCAATCTGGGACATGTTAGCCCAACAGCTGGAAGATCTGGTGGAGCGGATGGAGAGATAAATTCAGGCTGGCTTCTTTGTATCTAGAGAAATATGCCTAAGATTCCGTACTATCTTGAGAGTCATCGGGTTTAACCATTTGCGACAACCCGTTAATATCGCCCGAATTCATACCTATTTCAGAGAGCAAAGAGTCAATCAACGGTGCCTGACCACGATAGCGTAAAGCACTATTGACTACCTGATCTGCGAGATTAGGATTACCACCACTACCCGCGACATCACCCGATGGCACAGATCCACCATTCAATCCATCGACATGTACAATTTTGATGCCATCAATTTGCTCCATAGGCTTGACACTTTCGCGGATCACGTCTGGAAGAACCTTTAATAATTCCATTCGAATTTGCATCGCTATTTGTTCTGGCGCCAGAAGATTTGCAGCTTCATTAATTGCCCGATTACCTTCTGCTTCAACCTCGAATCGTCTGGAGTCTGCATCGGCACGAAGTTTTACTGCCGCAGCCTCGCCAGTCGCTTCTATACTATGTTTCTCAGATTCGGCATTGGCCATGGTTCTAACTGCATCTGCCCGGTCTTCAGCCGCCTGCTTTTCGGCTTCGGCAGCAACAGTCACCGATATGGCCTGCTTTTCCGCCTCTTCACGCGCATTTACTAACTGAATTTCCTTCTTTCGCTCTGCTATTGCGGTTTCTCTTACGGTTTGTACCTGCTCTGATTCTTTCACCGCCTTTTGTCTGGCAATATCTGCTTCGGCCTGAGTTTGCGACTTTTCCTTGGATTTTTCGGCGACCGCTATTTCCTTATCCTGGTCGGCTATTTCGATTGCTTTCTTGCGATCAATATCGGCTGTTTCAATCGATTTTTCGCGAGAAATGTCCTTTTCTCTTAGTAAGCGTTCTTTTTCAATGCGCTCTTCTTCAACTGCTCTTTCCGCGGCGATATTAGCCATCTGAACCTGTTGATTGGCGACTATTTCAGCCTCTTCCGCGTCGCGGCGCTTATCCGCTCGCTCCCTGGCAATTTCAGCAGTTTGTGATGCTCGCCTTATTTCAACTTCACGCTCCTGAGCCAGGCGTGCGTACTCTTCGTCACGCTTGATTTCAAGCGTTTGGCGCTCAGCTTCCAGGTTCTTGCTGGCGACCTGTACATTAGTTTCCTGTTCAATATCATTTCTTAATTTTCGACGGGCCTCAATTTCTTCGGTCAACCGAGTGAGACCTTCGGCATCGAAAGCATTGTTAGGATTAAAGTGTTCCTTGCTAGTCTGATCTAGCCCAGTCAGGGAAACCGCTTCCAGCTCGAGTCCGTTTTTCAACAAATCTTCAGAAACTACCTGCTGCACTTTTTGCACAAAATCTACACGCTTTTCGTGTAGTTCGGTCATCGCCATTTCCGCCGCAACCGCCCTTAGCGCATCGACGAATTTACCTTCGACTAGCTCTTTAAGCGCCTCGGGATTCATCGTTTTAAGACCCAGGGTTTGCGCAGCATTAGCGATAGAATCACCTGATGGTTTTACTCGAACATAAAACTCTGCGGTAACATCCACCCGCATTCGATCATGCGTAATCAATGCCTGCTCATTCGAACGGCGAACTTCCAGACGTAGAGTGTTCATATTGACCGGGATAATTTCATGCAGTACCGGGAAAACCAGCGCTCCACCATTCAATATTACCTTTTGCCCACCGAAACCGGTCCTCACAAATGACACTTGCTTCGAGGCACGTTTATACAACCTCGAAAGAATCATCCCCATTACCAGCAGACTGATTAAAATCACACCCGCCATCATCAGTATTTCAATTAAATTATTCATCTTTTACTCCTAAATACTCCGTGATAATAAAGCTCAATTTCCGCCTAGAACTGTGTTGGTATTTTCGATTGCTTTATAAACTCTGCCG
>JAOUJX010000452.1 GCA_029882955.1 Gammaproteobacteria bacterium | reverse complement strand
TGGGCATTCAGTAGCGAACTGGTGACGGCCAGCCCAAGGCCTGAACCACCCTGACCACGTGCAGTGGTAAAAAACGGCTGAAAAATAAATTCTTGGTTGGCAATCGAAATACCAGAGCCGTTATCGGCTATTGTAATCACGCAAACAGGTTTTAGACTGGCAGCATCGGTAGCGTATTCGAGGCTGACGTTAATCTGGTCGGCACCATGTTGACGTGCATTATCGAACAGGTTTTCAAAGATCGATTGCAGAATCTCTGTGCTGATGAGAGCGGCTTTATCGTTAGAATGAGTCTCGATATTAACATCAAGGCCGAGGCGGCGGCTGCGCTGGGCAACGAGTTCGATTACCGGCGTTACCAGCGTCCTGTCATTACCGGGTCGAATGGTGTCGGCACGCGCCAGTTCCAGCAGTCGTTGAACCAGGTTTTGCAGATATTCTGTATCCTCATCGAGGTTATTTAAAAATCGGTTTTTATCGTCATCCGACATGTCGTACTGATGGTCCTGTAATAACTCGATGGCACCCCGCATGGCGGTCAACGGCGTCTTAAAAGCATGAGAGATCTGCGAGGCGAAGTCCTGAATATATTGTGCTCGAGCTTCGAGATGCTCGGCCATTTGCAGGACTGCATTAGATAATTGTGATACTTCGTTGGTCACCGGCTGTTGTAGAGGAACAACCGAGTCAGATTTGCCACGGGCGACCTGTTCTGCCTGCCTTGTTACTGCCTCGATTGGTCGGGTCAGGGTCAGGGCGGTAATGGCCGATATTGCCAGTACCATTAATATCAGGATCAGAGCGGCGATGATCAGCTCCGAGCGATATCTGTAAAGCGACTGTCCAACATTGGGTGGTGTTCGTGAAAGTACTACGGCACCCAGTACATAATCCTGGTACAGAACTGGCATCGCCTGGAATACTCGAATCCGCGCACCCCGGCTAATCGAAGCGAACGGTGGAATGGGATTATCGGATACTCTTTGCCGGAGAATAGACTGATATTCGCCGGTTAAGGCCTTTCGTACTTCCTCCCGGTTGGCGAGGGACTGATGCAGGCCTTCTCCAGTGGTTGCAATCACAATGCCGTTTACGTCTACGACACGAATTGCCGCCAGGGTAGTTTGCTGCGCATCGAGCATGATTTGAGTGATTTCCTCGCCCGCGTCCCGAACTTCGGAAGTAATCGCCGCGGTTACCAGGACCGGATCCGGTGGTGGCGGTAGTATTTCATCGCTTGCCAGATCGAGTTTTGGCACCTTCGGATCCCACTGCTTAACGTCAGAGTTTTTTATAGCGGACTGTTTAATGCCGTAGCTTTCGAGAATTTGCGGTTTTTTAGACTGCTGAAAATTTCGCAGCAATGAAGTTTTGTATGCAGCGGCGACAAATGCCGCCTGTGCTGTGAGTTCGGACTCGGTTTGTTGTAATAATGCGTTTTCGTATATTCGTAGAATTCCAATACCCGCGAGCGGCAGGATTAAAATGCTCAAATTGACGCATAGCAGAACCGTTCGAACGCGAGGTTTCCAGGTCATTATACGGTCTCAGCAGGCGCCCAGCTTGTAACCAACGCCGTGTACGGTTTCGACAGGGCTGGCACCCACTGCTTTGAGTTTGGCGCGCACCCGGCGCATGTGACTGTCGATGGTACGGTCACTTACCACATTGTTAAAGTCGTAGGCGGCATCCATCAAAGCCTCGCGGCTGAATACTCGGCCTGGCTGCTGAATTAACACTCGCAGCAAACCAAACTCGGTGACGGTGAAAACAACCTCATGTTCCAGCCAGAAAACTTTGAACTGATCCTGGTCTATCTTCAATCGACCGTGTTGAAGCAAATTATGGGTCCGGGTCTGATCGGCTGGCGTTTCATTAACCCGCCTTAGTACTGCACGAGCCCGCGCCACCAGTTCACGCGGACTAAAGGGTTTGGTGATGTAGTCATCACCACCTAATTCGAGACCTAGTATGCGGTCGATTTCCTCATCTTTTGAGGACAGGAAGATGATCGGCACATTGCTGGATTGTCGCAGTTCGCGACAGACGCTGATACCGTCCAGCTCAGGCATCATAATATCCAGAATGATGAGGTCGGGTTTGTGGTAGCTAAACTTCTGCAAAGCCACGCTCCCGTTTTCAGCCTCGATAATATCGAACCCTTCTTTGTCGAGTGCAAAACGCAGGACATCACGAATATGGGAATCGTCATCGACTATCAGAATTTGGTTCATACCGGGCTGCGTGAGTTATTTTTTTTGATAGTAAAGCAACTAGTCCAATAACACACCAGCTTGCACAAAATTTGCAAATAAATTCCCTGGATTTTGTGCATTTACGTCACGAGACCTGCACCCCTCCTCTTCATACTGCGCCCATCTGGAGGTGACCATCATGCAAACATTAACGAATACCGAAAATAGTCCCGGGATTAAACAAAAACTACAGCAGAAATCATGGACATTTTATGTCGTCATTTTTGGTGTCGTCCTGCCAGTGGTGACATTGTTTGTCGAACTGGCCTGGGCCTGGTGCGCGCAGGCGCTTTTTGATCCGCTGCCAACCATGTTTCACGTCGCGATGATCGCGATAGTGCCGGTCGCCAACCTACTGGTCTTGCTGGTGCGCAATGGCCGCTATCGAGCTAGTGCGGGTAAAGTGTTATTTCTTAACGGCATAGCGATCGGTGTGAGCGCCTTCTACACGATTTTGTTCATACCCGTCATGCCGATAGCCGCCGTGGCAATAATCTGGGGCATAGGCCTGTTGCCGCTGGCACCGGCACTGTCGTTGATTGCAGCGATTATGTGCCGTCGAGCGATACCTCGAGCGGTTATTACCGACCCGATGGGGCCGAACAGAACCTTAACTCTGGTGCCGCGACTCAATCTCGCCAACTGGGGCATAGTCGCCGGA
>JAOUJX010000451.1 GCA_029882955.1 Gammaproteobacteria bacterium | reverse complement strand
CCGCCACATCGAATCTCGGAGGCGGGAAAATATCCATGGAAGATCTCGCCAATCATCGCTGCGACTGGGTTGAGTTAATCTCTCAGACTTACCATGGCTACGAACTACACGAGATTCCACCGAATGGACAGGGACTCGCTGCGTTATTGATGCTCGGCATACTCGAACATACTCATTTTTTGGACTATGCGATGGATACTGCCGACGCGATTCATTGTCAGATCGAGGCCATGAAACTGGCTTTTGCTGATACCTTTCGCTATGTCTCTGATCCTGAGTCTATGGATATGGACATCGCGCAGCTGCTCGAACCGGAATATCTGCGTCAACGCGCTAAACTCATAAACATGAAAAAAGCCGGAGATCCGGTCTACGGTGTACCACCGAAAGGCGGTACGATTTACCTGACGACTGCCGACGAGTCGGGCATGATGGTTTCCTTCATTCAGAGCAATTACCACGGCTTTGGTTCAGGCATTGTCGTTCCTGAAACCGGCATTAGCCTGCAAAACCGTGGCAAGGCTTTCTCACTCGAAGCGGGCCATCCAAATCAACTCGCCGGTGGCAAGCGCCCATTCCACACCATTATTCCGGCATTCCTTACAGCCAATGGCCAACCCGTCATGAGTTTCGGTGTCATGGGGGCTCATATGCAGGCGCAGGGGCAGGCGCAAATGGTTATTAGAATCTGTGACTATGGCATGAACCCGCAGGCCGCCAGCGATGCGCCAAGATGGCAGGTAACCGAAGATAAACAGATCATGCTCGAATCAGGGCTGGACCCTGCGGTGCGAACCGAGCTGAAAAGCCGCGGCCACGATGTGCTGGATTTTAATGACGAACAGATTTTTGATATGGGTGGCGCGCAGTTAATTCAGAAAACTGCTGCGGGCTATGTCGGCGGCACGGATAGCAGGAAAGATGGCCAGGCGGCAGGTTTTTAGTAACCCCCGGGTCTAATATCCGTTGGAATCAAGTTTTTGCCGACCTGTCAGCAGCCCTCCGGCCTTTTCCGCTACGCCGCTCCGGGTTGCTTTGACGATAAAGTACATCGTCATACTCGTTTGATTCTCGTCGGTCGTCTCCTGCGCGTCTATCGTCAAGATGCATGTATTTACAACTGCATTCTTTCGAATCGCATTGGGCCAGTGGCAGAGTTGGTGCCTCGGCTAGCAGGAACAACTTGCCTTCTATCAACTCTACCTGTCGACAACAAGTCAACCCGCGCTCAACTTTTATCGCCCGCCATTGGCTCTTAACGGCTCGCTGGCTGGTCGGCTTTGGAGCCGTAATGATCGACTGTTTCGCTGCCGGGCTTTTATTATGCGCTTCCTTAATCAGGATGTTGTACTGAACAGTCAGGTAGACGCCGATGGCTGTCAGCAAAATTCCAAATATCCATATGAACATAAATGCTCTCTAATGTTGTTGGCTCGCCGGTATGACGTAGCTATCCCCTTGAAACTCACCAAACATTTCGGTGACCTGGGGATGATTAACCGGTACTCCGGAATCATCGACGAGCAAATTCTGCTCTGATACATACGCCTCGTAAGAGGTGCTTTCGTTCTCAGCTAGCAAATGATAGAAGGGCTGATCCTTACGCGGTCGAACATCTTCAGGAATTGACTGCCACCATTCTTCCGAGTTATTAAATTCGGCATCGACATCGATAATCACGCCGCGAAACGGGTATACCCGATGACGAACCACCTGACCAATCGTAAACTGTGTTTTTTGAATATTCATTATACAATTCTAGGTATGGGCGATGCTAAATTTAGCAATGGTAATGATAGTATCTAAGCCCAACAAAAATAGAAATAGAAATACTGCTATGAAATTAAAATCACCAGAAATGAAATCTATGTTCGGCGGCCAGCCTGGCGGTGGATTCTTTGATCTATCCTTGCTGAAACCGGGCGATACCAGTAAGGCAGACATCGTCCTGCTGGGAATCCCCTCAGCCACACCTTATACCAGTGTTGGCTCATATTGCGCCGACGCACCCGACGCCATTCGCGCTGCCTTCGGCTGGCCAGGCGTATTAAATCATCACGACTTCGATATCGACGGTTATCTGATTCCAGAAGGAATTAAAGCCGTCGACTGGGGAAACCTGGCTTACAGTGAAACTGACTTTGCAGAAAACCGGGCATCGATCAAAAGTCACATCAATCAGATACTGAAAATGTCGGCCATCCCGCTAGTCATGGGCGGCGATGACTCCATCCCGATACCGGTGCTTGAGGCCTACCGGGAGCATGAGCCAATCACGATTCTACAGCTCGATGCCCATATCGACTGGCGCGATGAAGTCAGCGGAGAAACCATGGGTTTATCGAGCAATATGCGTCGCGCTTCAGAGATGGGCTGGGTTGAGAACATCATTCAGGTTGGCGCACGGGGAATCGGCAGTGCCAGGCCGCAGGATCGGCAGGATGCGATCGACTGGGGTGTACAGTTTTTCCCTATGCGAGAAGTGGCCAGGAATGGTATTCATGCGATTATCGAGGCTATCCCCGAAAACGCTAATCTTTATATCGCACTCGATATCGATGTAATGGACCCCGCCGTAGTGCCCTCGGTGATCGGTCCAGCCCCAGGTGGTTTCGGCTACTGGCAAATGCTGGAAATTCTTGAAGCTGTCGCTACGCGAGCAAAGATTGTGGGCTTTAATCTGGCTGAGTTAATGCCGAGTGCCGATGTGGGCGGTCGTGGCGCCCTGGTTGCAGCGAGGATAGTGGCCATGGTTTTGGGGCTGGTGGCGAGGCAGAAATCTGAGTAGAGTTTGCTGCGACTGAACCAATTCGTTTTCATCAAGATACCCGACCTGCCAATTCAATATCCGCTGGGCGAGAAATGCATAAAGTCTTTTTGCCACCCCTGAATTTGGCCACCCCATTTCAGCCCAAGGTCTTTA
>JAOUJX010000450.1 GCA_029882955.1 Gammaproteobacteria bacterium | reverse complement strand
CCAACACCGCTATACCGATAAAACCGCTGAGCACGCCAATTAACTTGGTAGCAAAGGTTAACGACGAAGGCAGTTTGGGCAAGCCACGCAAATCCAGCTTACAGGCTTCGAGATGGACAATATAAACCAGCGCGATGTACGAAATCAGGGCGGGCACCAGCGCGTGTTTCAAAATATCGGTGTAGGCAATGCCGGTAAATTCAGCGATTAAAAAAGCCGCAGCGCCCATCACCGGCGGCATTAACTGGCCATTGGTAGAAGATGCCACTTCGATGGCGCCCGCCTTCTCGGGAGTCAGGCCGGTTTTTTTCATCAATGGTATAGTGAAGGTACCGGTAGTCACCGTATTTGCAATCGACGAGCCCGAATACAACCCGCTCATCGCCGAGGCTATCACTGCAGCTTTGGCCGGACCACCACGCAGGTGCCCCAGCAGGGCGAAGGCTATTTTAATAAAATAAGAGCCAGCACCAGCTTTTTCCAGAATGGCGCCAAACAGTACAAAGAGGAATATAGTCTGCGCCGAAACTTCCAGCGGTTTACCGAAGATACCTTCCTCCTGCATCCAGAAATGCCACATGCCTTTGACAAATGACGCACCACCCCAGTTGCCGCCACCGATAAAAACATAGGCAGCTAGCGCTGAAGCAACAATAATTAGGGGCAAACCGAGAGAACGAAAAATCGACAGGGTCAGTACAAACATGCCAATCACGGCAATGGTCATATCATAACGAATATTTTTGTGAACGAAATCACCGGCACGTTCGGCAATATTCGTATTCATGATAATCATATAGAGGACGGCGCCGGCGCCGAGCAGAATTAATATCCAGTCGTAAATGGGAATATTATTTTTGGTACTGGATTTCGTTAACGGGTAAGCCAGAGTAACCAGTACCAGAGCAAAGGCCAGGTGTATTTTTCTTGATATCGAAAGATTTGCAATGTAATAAAAAAAATCGATGCCGAGCGCGGAAGATAACATCGAGGGCAGCGGAGAGGCGGCATAGAGCTGATACAATGCCCAACATAAACACAGGTATGGAATCAAATTTGTCTGCCAACCCTGCAAATTGCGAGCGCCAGTATCAAATTCGGCAACCAGTTCCTCAGCAGATTTATCGCTGTGTTTATTTCCAGCCATGATGCTATCCCCGGTAGATCCTAAATGAAAAACGGCCGGTCAATTGACCGGCCGCGAGAACAGTTCTAACTAATTACATCCAGCCGCGTTCCTTATAGTACTTCGCAGCACCAGGGTGGATCGGTGCAGACAGTGAATCGCTAATCATTTCCTTCTCTTTCAAATTAGCAAATGCAGGGTGCAATTTTTTGAAATCGTCAAAGTTATCGAAGACCGCTTTCACGATAACATAAACAACGTCATCGGGCACATCGGTACTACTGACGAAAGTCGCGCCGACACCAAAGGTCTGAATATCCCTGTCGTTGTTATACATGCCTGCTGGAATAGTCGCCGTACGATAAAACGAGTTCTCTTTTACCAGCTTGTCGATCGCAGGCCCTTTGACATCAACCAGATGCGCTGCACAACTCGCCAGGGATTCCTGGGTTAATGCGGAAGGATGCCCAACCAGCCAGAAGTAAGCATCGATTTTGTCGTCGCAAACTGCCTGCCCGGTCTCTGCCGATTTCATTTCAGCAGCGAGTTTTAAATCGCTACGCTTCCAGCCAAGCGCTTCTTCGATGACTTCCCAGGTGCCACGCGTACCCGATCCGGGATTGCCGATATTCATGCGCTTTCCCTTGACATCCGTTAACTGTTCAATACCCGAATCATCACGCGCGATAACCGTTACCGGCTCCGGATGCACCGAGAATACGGCTCTTAATTTCGAAAATTTGCCGTTGTCAGAAAATTTCGAAGTACCATTATAAGCGTGGTACTGCCAGTCCGACTGCGCGACACCGAACTCCAGCTCACCCGCGCGAATGGTATTGATATTATAAATAGATCCACCGGTAGATTCTGCTGAGCAGCGAATACCATGCTCCTTTCGGTTTTTATTCACCAGTCGGCAGATTGCGCCGCCAGTGGGATAGTAAACACCAGTTACGCCGCCTGTACCAATCGATACAAATTGCTGCCCGGCGGCAATTGCCGAACCAGTGGTCAATGAAGTCGCAAATAATGATGCAACAGCGATTGTGCTTAACACTTTCATATTTTTCTCCTTAATGCTGTGAGGCCGATTAATTTTTGTTTAAGCAGCAGGGAGCTTCGGCAACTCTCATGCCACAAAACCGTTCGGTTTCCACCATTGTAAGATTGAGACATATAAAGTCAAACTTCTGTAAATTTTGTTACATTCGATTAGAATGCAGGGGTTTTTCAGGTTAATTAATGACAACAGCCCTACCCCCACTAAAAACCGAGCTACGCCAGTTCCTGAGTATCGCGATACCCCTTTCAGCCGCCTACCTGGCCGAATATGCGATGTTTATCACGACCAAAATGGTAGTCGGCAAGCTGGGCTACAACGAACTTGCCGCAGTCGGTATAGCGGGTGACCTGTCCTTCGAAGTGCTGGTTATTTTGATGGCGCTACTATCAGTTGTGGGCGTACTCGTCGCCCAGGCCAGCGGCGCTGGAAAACACGAGGAACTCGGCCAATCGGTTCGACATGGCATAATAGCTGCTACTTTGACCGGTATTCCTGCCACCGCATTTATCTGGAACCTGGACCTTGTGTTACAGGCGACCGGTCAGGAGCCAATTGTTGTCGAACTCGCCACACCCTATTTGCAGGGCTTATCCGGCATTGCTCTTCCATTCCTCTGGTTTGCCGTATTCAGAAACTTCAGCGCAGCACTCTCGCAAACCGTCGCGGTCATGTTGATAACTTTCGCCGCAGTGATTCTGAACTATTTTTTAACCCTATGGCTGGTTCACGGCGGCTGG
>JAOUJX010000449.1 GCA_029882955.1 Gammaproteobacteria bacterium | reverse complement strand
AAGACATCGAAAAAAGATAAAAATATACCCAACCAGAGCAGCGGTAAAGTGATGCTATCTGGCAAGAGCTTGTGCCCGATATCGATCCCACTAGCGGCTATCAGACACCAGCTGAAAAATAACGCTGCTACGGTTTGTACGCTGACTCCGAAATGCCATGCGACTGCAACTGAAATTACGGCGGTAAATAGCTCGACCAGGGGGTATTGAGCCGAAATACCAGTTCCACAGTATTTACATTTACCTTTAAGAACGAGGTAGCTTACGACGGGAATGTTTTCCAGTGTAGTGATTTGATGTCCGCACTTTCCGCAACGCGAGCGGGGCACAGACAGGTTAAATTTGTCTTCTTCAGTGGGGGCAGCTTGTTCGAGAAATTCGAGGCAATCACTGCGCCATTCGTTTTGCATCATTACCGGTAGTCGGAATATGACGACGTTCAGGAAGCTACCAACCGATAGTCCTAAAATAAAAACGAAACCCAGGAAGAAGCCAGGGCTTAACTCAAAGAAAGTGATTATATTGTCAATCAAGTAGAAAGCCTTATACCACGGAACCGAGTTTGAATATCGGCAGGTACATCGCAACGATTAAGCCACCGACCAGTACACCGAGAACTGACATGATCAGAGGTTCGAGCAATGAGGTTAGTGCATCGACTGCATTATCGACCTCGGTTTCGTAAAAGTCGGCCACCTTGGCCAGCATATCATCAAGAGAACCCGCTTCTTCACCAATCGAAACCATCTGGATGGCCATGTTGGGGAAAAGCCCGGTATTACGCATGGATGTCTGTAATTGTGTGCCCTGAGACACTTCATCCCTGATTTTGATGCTGGCTTTGTAATAGACGATATTCCCACAGGCGCCAGCGACGGAATCCATGGCTTCGACTAGCGGCACACCGGCTGCTGACATTGTTTCTAGTGTTCGTGAAAAGCGGGCGATGGCCGACTTTGTGGTAATCTCTCCAATAACCGGCGCTTTTAATGCGATGCGATCGACTCTTTCCTGTAATTTAGGTGAGGTTTTCTTGATGCGTAAAAAAAGGGTGATGGTCGCACCGATACCGCCAGCGATTACCCACCACCAGGCTTGCATAAATTTGGAAAGGTTAATTACCATCTGGGTCAACGCAGGTAAATCGGCTCCAAAAGAACCAAATAATTCTTCGAATTGTGGTACGACGAAGACCAGTAATATTGCAGTAACGATAAATGCCACTACTAATACCGCGATTGGATAAAACAATGCTTTTTTAACCTTGGCCTTCAGGGCTTCAGTTTTTTCTTTATAGGTTGCTAATTTATCGAGCATGGTTTCGAGTGCACCAGCCTGTTCACCAGCCGAAACCAGGTTGACAAATAACTGGTCAAAATAAAGAGGGTGTTTTGATAATGCTTCGGCAAGTGGTACACCACCTTCAATAGCTGTTTTTATTTCAAAAATCAGCTTTTGCATTCCTTTGTTTTCGCTACCCTGGCCAATAATTTCAAAAGACTGAACCAGCGGAACACCTGCCTGCATCATGGTGGCTATTTGTCGGGCGAATATAGAAATATCAGAGGGTTTTATTTTAGAACCACCGAATAAATCTTTTGGCTTTTTCTTAACCTTGGTCGGGTTTATCCCCTGTTTCCGGAGTTCGTTTTTTGCTATAGCATCGGTAATAGCAAAAATTTCTCCTTTGACTTTTGATCCACCGCGATTGGTTCCCTCATAGAGGAATTCAACTTTCTCCGCTGCTGCTTTTTTTGCCATCGTTTAAACCTAGTCGTCTTTAGTCACTCGATTAGCCTCTTCGAGACTAATCAAACCCTGTTTTATTTTCTTCAATGCCGAACGGCGAAGGTCGTCAATGCCTTCTTTTCTGGCCTGATCTGCAAGATCGATAGAATTGGCGCCTCCCATTATTAATCTTCCCATTTCCTCTGAAATGGTCATAACCTGATAAATGCCCACCCGACCTTTATAACCGTTTGTGCACTTATCACAGCCAACCGCTTTATAAATAGTAGGTTGCTCATTTATATCTTCCTGCGTAAAGCCTTCTTCTAGCAGAACTTCTTTGGGTAAATCGTCTGGAGCTTTGCATTCGGAGCAAAGTCTGCGCCCCAGTCGCTGTGCAATGATCAAATTGACTGAGGTGGCGATATTGAAAGCGGGAACACCCATATTCATTAGTCGGGTCAAGGTTTGCGGCGCATCGTTAGTATGCAGGGTCGACAGAACAAGGTGGCCCGTTTGGGCCGCTTTGATTGCGATACTGGCTGTTTCCAGGTCTCTAATCTCACCCACCATGATGATATCGGGGTCCTGACGTAGGAAAGCCTTCAGTGCTTCGGCAAAAGTGAGGCCTACTTTATCGTTAACATTGACCTGGTTGATACCTTCGAGGTTAATTTCTGCCGGGTCTTCTGCAGTGGAGATATTAGTTTCGGGGACATTAAGTATATTGAGTCCTGTGTAAAGCGAGACCGTTTTACCACTACCAGTCGGCCCGGTGACCAGGATCATACCGTAGGGATTGGATAAGGCCTTCATATAAAGCTCTTTTTGCTCGGGCTCATAGCCAAGTGCATCAATGCCGAGTTGCGCACTCGAAGGATCTAAGATACGTAAGACTACCTTTTCACCAAACAGTGTCGGACAGGTGTTGACACGAAAGTCGATGGCTCTCTTTTTAGAAATCTTGAGTTTGATCCGGCCATCCTGTGGAACCCGTCGTTCAGATATATCCATGCGCGACATGACCTTTACACGCGCTGTAAGCTTGGCCGCAATATTAATCGGCGGGGATGCAACTTCAGCTAGTATGCCGTCGATGCGATAACGCACACGATAACGTTTTTCATAGGGTTCAAAATGGATATCCGAAGCACCCTTGTTAATTGCATCGAGTAAAATTTTATTAACGTACTTAACGACGGG
>JAOUJX010000092.1 GCA_029882955.1 Gammaproteobacteria bacterium | reverse complement strand
AGAACAATTGTGACGATGATCTCAATTAAGGTGAAGGCAGATTGCCGATTGGAGTTAAGTGGCTTAAGCATCGACCAAGCCAGTTTTTCGATGGACATTGAAAGTAAAAGTCGCGTCTGGGCCAGCAAGCGTCACAGGTAGGGGATCTAATCCGCCTGAAGTAATTACACCTCGTGCATCGAATTCAATCACTGCCGGCGTCAAACCATAGCCTGTAGGCATATTATTATTGGAATAGGGGTTGGCGCGATTGGCCGGATTTGCAACTGCACGGGTGAACACCCCGGATATACAGGTCGTACCCTGAAATAATTGGTAACCGGTCGTTGTAATCTGCACCTGCACCGCACAGCCACTACTCACAGCCAGCTTCTGTGCAAAGCGCACCGCATTCACGGTATCATCAAAAAACCCCTTCGCCGCAAACTGATTCTGGTTAAATAACTTACCCATGGCGAAAACCGAAAGAATGCCGAGCAGCATTACAACCACGACTAATTCGATCAGTGTAAAACCTCGATATTGAACTATACTTTCAGAATTCATGATAAATGGATTGTAATTTGAGTAAGGTAAACATCACAAAATACGTAATAAATCATTTACTTATAGCACTATTTAAGTATATTACTTTAAAAATATAAAAATATATAACCAATTGACTTAATTTTATTTGCTGACGAGGTATTGAACCATGCAAAAGGTACAGAAGGGTTTTACATTGATTGAACTGATAGTAGTAATTGTACTATTGGGTATTTTGGGGGTTACGGCTTTGGGTAAGTTTCAGGATTTGTCCACTGATGCACAAACCGCTGCGAATTCAGGTATCGCCAGCGAATTGACAGCTGGATCCACAATTAACTATGCCGCGCGCTTACTTGATCCGCTTGCAGCTGGAACCGCAGCCTTAAATACAGATGGCATCGCATGCACTAGCCTGGTAGACGGAGGCGCTCTGTCACTGATGACAACGGCACTCCCAGTTGCTGACTATACAGTAGCTGGAGGACCAGGAAATTGTCTCACTAATGGACCAGGATCGACTTTTTCTTGTACCGTCGTTTCTGCAGTCGCCCCAGCGGGATTAGCCGGCACGGCATCAATTCTCTGCTCACCATAAATTGAAAAAACCTTCTAAGCCATTACCTCCTTCAGTAGTTCGCTTTTGATTGGGGTAATGGCTTTAGAAATAACCGCCTAACTACGTCCTTTCCTTGCTCAAACTTTTCATTTCCATCCAAATCGTCAAAACTCAACGTTAAGCTATAGTAAAGAACACTTTCTTCAAATATTCCTTTATATACAACCAATCTTTCCGCCTCGAGGTAAAACCACCCGACCCTGTCACCTGTTAAAGATATTGATTGGACAACTCCTTGATAGGTCGGTGGAACTAAATTGAATTCTCGCATAGATTCAAAAGGATTAGCGCCAATATATTCATTAAGTAGATTTAGCTCACCTCGAACGGCTAACTCCGAAAACACGACCATCATTGAGCTGTTTATAATTCTATTAGTTTGCTGAATTGATCTACGTTCTAGTTCTCTTTCTGCACCCTCTAAATAGTAAAAAAATACCACCATCAAAAGGGCTATAAGAATCACCATTACAGCTAACCGAAAATTATTAGACCCCGGCGGAAACCCAATACTCTTCATCGACCAGCCATCTGCGCCAAATCCCACATAGGCACAAAAATTCCCAACGCCAACACCAGTACCATCAAACCAATCGCCACATAAATCATCGGCTCAATTTTGTCGGAAAGCGTCTTAACATCGTAATCCACCTCTTCCTCATAAAAATCGGCAATAAACGACATCATTTCATCTAGGTTTCCCGCCTCTTCTCCAACCGCAAACATCTGCATGACGACGGGTGTGAACATACCGGTAGTCTGCGCCGTACGGGTTAAGGCCTCACCTCTTTCTATCCCTTCGCGCATGCCTGTGACATGACCCGATATATATTCATTTCCGATCGAGCGCGATATCACGCCCATGGCCTGCACGATGGGTACGCCCGCGCTATAGGCCATGGAAAAAGACCGTGCAAACCTCGCCATATAGGCTCGATGCAAAATTTCTCCGATCAGGGGTACGCGAAGGATGAACCGGTGCCAGTTGTATTTACCCTGCTCAGTGTTGATATAGTGTTTGAAACCAAAGGCAGCACCGATTAGCAATACCAGCATATACATCCAGTAATTGACGAAAAACTTCGAGGTATTGAGCAGAAATACGGTCTGCCAGGGTAGTTCGAGATTATTGGCCTGGAAGAATTCCGCGAATTTCGGGATGACAAACAGGTTAACAATCACCATGGCGATCACGATGGCAGCCAACACGATGGTGGGATAACGCAGCGCCGTTTTTATATTATTTGTCGTACGTCGATTACGGTCGATATATTCGGCCATCATCGAAAACGATTCGTCTAGCCGACCGGTGTTTTCACCGACCTGCAACATGCTGATATAAATATTGGAAAATACTTTGGGATGGCGCGCGCAGCCTATCGACAGGCTTCTCCCCGATTCGAGTTGCTCGAGAATATCTGCCAGTGATTTGATTAATAACGGGTTTTGGACCGTTTCGAGAATACCCGATATCGCACGGGTTATCGGGATGCCAGCCCTGATCATCGCGCTCATTTGGCGCGTAAACATGAGCAATTCTTCGATGCTAATGTCGTACAGGTCTAGCTTGTCACGAATCGTGACCAGGATATCGTCTTCATTACTCTTCTCGACGATTGATATCGGTATCACGCCCCGGTCCATCAACAGGCTGGCGACCGTGGAACTATTAGCACCTTCAATTTCGCCATCGATAAGCTGCCCATTATTACCGCGTCCTTTAAATGTAAAATGGGGCATTGCTAGTCTTCAATATCCAGAGTGAGTGGAGTCTGGTCAATAATATCTTCGCGTACCTGACCGGCCAGGCGCAGGATCTCTTCGATTGATGTCATACCGTTACCCGCATGGTGATGTGCAACCATGGCCAGCGGTTTATAACCGGGGGCTCGTTCGGCGGCATCAACAAATGCCTGGGAGTCATTATTACGCAGTGCTTCAGCGAGTTCGCCATTGATATCGAGTAATTCGAAAACACCCATTCGCCCGCTATAACCGGTTGAGCCGCATTGTTTGCAGCCGCGCCCCTTTCTATAATGATGCGTATTCGTATCGATTCCCAACTTTTCCAGTAACCAGCTCGACTCGAATGCATCGGGTTTATAATCTTCGACACAGCTACTACAGTTTTTACGAATAAGGCGCTGGGCGATAATGGTTCGCAAAGTTGTCGCCAGCAGGTAACCTTCAACACCCATATCCATTAGCCGAGTTGCGGTAGATATAGTATCGTTAGTATGCAAAGTGGATAACACCAGGTGACCTGTCATAGCGGCACTGACCCCAATTTCGACTGTTTCAGCATCACGCATTTCGCCAACCATTATGATATCTGGATCCTGACGTAATGCGCTGCGCAATACGCTCGCAAAAGACAGGCCTATTTTTGCATTAACCTGAACCTGATTAATACGGCTTAGTCGATATTCCACCGGGTCTTCTACCGTAATGATTTTCGACTCAGCCTGATTAAGTTCTTTGAGTGCGGCATATAACGAGGTTGTTTTACCGCTACCAGTCGGCCCGGTAACCAGTATCATGCCATTGGGGAGACGGAAATTCTTACGGAAACGATGTAGCATTTCTGGAGGCAGCCCCAGGTTTTCGAGATCCAGAGCACCTCTGGTTTGATCGAGCAAACGCATAACCACGGACTCCCCAAACTGCACCGGCATGGTCGAAATACGCACGTCGATTTCCCGATCGTTCACTACCATATTAAACCGACCATCCTGAGGTAATCGCTTTTCCGATATATTAAGACTCGCCATCAACTTCAGTCTCACCACGACTGCCGGCGCAATTTGCGTTTCCTTCATGACCTGTTCGTGTAATATGCCATCAATACGCTGGCGCACCCGGATAACATGCTGATCAGGTTCGATGTGTATATCGGAAGCACCGATTTGCACCGCATCCTCGAATATCGATTTCAGCAATTTAGCCACCGGCGCATCGGTCATTTCGGTTTGTAGCAAGTCACTGAGGTCGGTTGCGCTTTCGGATAGATCCTGACCTAACACCTCAGCCAGCGCACTGATTTCTTCTGTCCGACGATAAACCAGATCAAAGTTTTCCAGCAGCTGAGCTTCACGAACAATCGCCTGTGTTACCGGTTTTGCCAGCTTGTCCTGTATTTCGTCCAGTGCATAGATATCGGTGGGATCGGCCATACCGACCAGGTAGCCGTCTTCACTATCATCGAGCACTATCGCTCGATAACGACGCGCCAGGGTCTCCGGTAACAGCCTGACTACTTCATCCTGATAGTTAAAATTATTGAGATCAATCAGCGGAATATTGAGCTGGCTCGACAATAGATTGAGCAAGCCACTCTCGTCAATCATGCCCAGTTCGATGAGTGTCCCACCTAGCTTTCGACCCAGCTTTTTTTGTTCACCGAGTGCATACTTTAACTGCTCGTCGGTAATTAGGCCTTGTCCGACCAGTAAATCTCCCAGCCTGATTTTCTTGCCAAATGCCATTAGTTAATCACCTTTGTCAGCAAACGGCTACGCTGCTCAATAAATTGCTCCAGGCGCGTATTAAGATTACCGAGTTTTACAGCAGTCTGATATGACTGTAACGCCAGCCTGGGCTGCGCATTATGCTCAAGCGATATCCCCAGACCTATCCAGTTTCTGGCCTGCGCCCGGTTTAGCTTAAGCGATTGCCGGTAATATTCGATAGCCTGATCGTGCTCTTCGAGACGCTGGTAGCTGGCTGCTATTAAGGCAAGCTGTGTATAATCTCTATTATTTCCCGTTTGTAATATTGAAATAACCGATCGGTATGACTGGTTTTGAAAGAGTGCTCGTGCATATTCAGATTTTAGCAGGACATTCTCCGGATAACGCTCGCTTGATTGACGCGCCAGGCTAGCGTACTCACCAGCATATTGAGGCTGCGCATAAATTCCGAGCAACTGCTTTCTAGCCGACAGGTCCTGTGGCCCATCTATCAAGCTATGCAGTAAGCGCACAGCGCTTTCCCAGTCTCTGTTTTTCACCAACTCTTTTGCTAGCAACAGGTGTTCCCTATCGCTCAATTTTTTTAACGCGGATTTAATTTCAACTTTTACCGGCTTGCTAACAGTTTCAGCGACTTCAATTTTATCCGGCGTAATTACGCCCTCGGTCGGCTCTTCAGTATTAACGGCAAATGCAACCCCGGTCACTTTTTTTCCTTCGATAACGACGGGATCAGGTAATTTTTCCAGCTGTATAATCCAGCTTGCCTCATCCAGTTTTTGTATTTGCTCGGTATTGACCAGAACACCTTCAGCCGTCTGGAAAGCAACATCGACCCCTTCTCCTACAGGAACAATCGACAGGCTTTTTATCCATAAATTATCCTTAATAAGCGGTGCGACTATCGCATTCTTAATATTTTTCAAATGATAGACGAATCGGTTTTCGCTTCTTTCCTTCAAATAAGAGACTGTCTTCTCGCTTAGAGAAAACTCCAGACTGACATCGCTGGAAGATTCTTTTATCTGCAATCCGATAATCTGGTTCGGAACCGATTCAGACTCTGGCACTAGCACTGGCACTGGCACTGGCACTGGTTTCGCGATTGCGATCGGGGCTATTTTCTCAAGCGACGGCATTGACGCATCTCCGATCAATTCCATTTGATCCTGGTAAAACCAGTACCCGGCAACTGCCAGTAATGCCGCTGGTATCAGCAGCATAACGAATCGGCTCGACCGACTTTGCCTGGCTGGTTTTGCGATGTTGACCGCAGCCAGATCGATTGGCGTAAATTGACTGGAACGTAACTCCAGATCCTTCAGGACATTATTAATGACGCTCATCGTTGTCCTTCACCGCCGAGATTATATGTTTTCGAGTCACGTGATAATCACCACTGGCATACGACTGCATGAGCGCTTTATTAGATAAAACATTAATAATACGTGGAACGCCCTGGCTAGCTTTAAACAGCAACTGCCTGGCAGCCTGGTCAAATAACTCAGGACCGGAGTAACCGGCTGATTTCATTCGATGTTGCAAATAGGCACGAATCGAATTCTGGTTTAGCGGCTGTAATCGATAGACATGCATGATGCGTTGTCGTAACTGACGAATACTACTTTTAGCAAGCTTGTCATCGAGCTCGGGCTGACCGAATAAAATAATTTGAACCAGTTTTTTCTTTTCAGTTTCCAGATTACTCAACAGACGAATCGCTTCCAGGCTTTCTTCCGGCAGGGACTGGGCTTCATCCAGAATGATGACCGTGGTTTTCGACTGTCGAGCCGATTCGATCAGGTAGTCATTAATGCAAGCCAGATAATTTTCTTTATTGAGCTGTTCCGCGATACCCATTTCTGCCAGAACCGCATCGAGTAAAGCATTACAATTCATATAAGGGTTGGGGATGTAGACTGTATTATAGGCTTCGTCGAGGGCGTCGAGTAGTTTCCGGCATAACAGGGTTTTACCGGTTCCGACTTCACCGGTTACTTTAATAAATCCGTCACCTGATTTTATCGCTACCAGCAATACGTTCAGTGCTTCCTGATGCGTATTGCTCTGGTAGAAATATCCGGTATCCGGTGTCAGGCTAAAAGGTTTCTCAGCGAGGCCATAATACTGTTCGTACATTACTCACCCTTTGGTGCGTCGTATCTTAATTTTTCAATTCTCTCAGCGCTATTCTGGATATACGTCGACCAGGCCTTATTTGAATCCACCACAATTGGTCGCAACAAAATAACCAGTTCACTGCGCGTATTCACTTTGCGCTTCTGTCCGAACAGATTACCCAGTATCGGCACGTCCTTCGCGCCTGGTAGACCCGCCTCGTCGTTGCCGGTGCTGTTTTGCATTAACCCGCCGATGACCACTACCTGACCGTTACGCGCTTTCACCACTGAATCGGATTCACGTACCGTGCTAAAGGCCAGTGGCAATTGCTGTGTTTGGCCACCGACAGTAATGTTTTTAGTCTGGTCTCTGACTTCGCTGACACTAGGGTGAATGTGTAAAATTACTTCATCGTCGTCACTAATCTGGGGTGTCACATCGAGTGCTATGCCAGAGAAAAATGGGGTTAATGTAATATCCGGAGTCGTTGTTGTGCCCGCCGCACTGGAAGAAGTACTGGACGATACATCGGTAACAAAGAACTCGTCGGAGCCAACCTTAATCACAGCTTTTTGATTATTCACGGTAGAAACCCGCGGGCTGGATAAAACCTGAACCTCACCCTGAGTGCTTAGCAAACGTATCAACGCACCGAAATTATCGGTTGCACCACCAATCGTAAACAAATTGGCGAAATCTGAATTACTGCTGGATAAAGCTGCTGCAGTACTTACTGCGCCAGTGTCGTCCAGTAACTGAGAGCTACCGTCTTCAAAGCCGGTATTCCCAAGTAAAAACTCCCGGTTTTTGGACAATGCCGCCCAGTCAATACCTGACTGAAAGCTATCACTTAACTTTACTTCGATTATTTTGGTCTCGAGAATCACCTGCCGTTGCAGGCTATCCTGAGCATTGTTCAAATAGGACTCAACATCACGCAATTCGCCAGGCATAGCGCGTACGATAACCAGGCCAGAATGACGATCTACCACAATTGATCGACCGGCATCTTGGCCAACAATCGCCGAAATCGTTTTATGCAAATCCGACCAGAAATCTGCCTGTATGGTGGTATTAATACTACTCGACTGTGTCGAACCAGAGTCAGAGGAAGACGTTGAGTTTTCATCCGTCCTTTGGCCGGAATTACTGTCCGCCAACTGCCCGGAGCTCACCGTCATAGTGGATTCACCGGCGCGGGTAACATTGAGATAATCAACCGCGAATATTCTCGACTGGATACGCGCTGGTAAAACGATATAGCCATTAGTCGAACGCCTATATTCGTAGCCATAGACTTCGCGTGCCAGGCTCATCACTTCTGCGACTGTGACGTTTTTCAGATCCAGCGATATTTCACCCTCTACACTCGGGTGAACCACCATGTTAATGTCGGTATCTTTCACCAGACTCATGAAAAACAATCGAGCGGGGGCATTTGATACAGAAACGTCAAAACTCGGCTCCTGCCCTAAATCGTCGGCGAGACCAGGAACACTAACGCCACTGCCGGGCAATAATTCATCTAGAATATCAGTAGCAGGCAAATCTGCCTCCGAGACCTCTACCTCGCCCGCTTCTCGCATGGCGTCATCAATACTTTGCTGGGTTTGCGAAGCATTTTCGATGCTCTGCTGCGAAGCACAGGAGGTTAGCAACAGCATCAAAATGAAGGGAGTAACAAAATTCTTGATCATAATTGACTCTCGGCGGTTTTTTTCCTGATCACCGTAAATTCGTTGTCGAGTTTTAGTTCGATACGTTTCCCCTTCCTGAACAATTGGACTTTGCCTTTCAATATCCTTACCAGTTTCGCTGAGCCGATACTGTCACCAACCATCATGGTTTTATTATTAATAATAGCAATTCTTCTGTCCGCCCCAATCAAAATACTGGTCAACAATAAGGGTTCAGGTTTCACGACAGCTTTACGCTGGCTACTTTGAACCCTTCCTGCCTTTTTTAGCTTGGCTAACCGAAATTTATTTAATGCAAAAGCAGGCGGCTGCATTGGATCGACTATAGGTTCAGCAGCAAATGCGCTGTCAGGCTTAATTAATACCAACATCGGAAGCGCCGCTATCAGGAGAGACAGATGATACCGCCCAATTAAGCTATACACCGACCCACTCCTTGCGCGTACTCAAGGTAGAAATCACCAGTTTCACAGTAATCACCGGATAGTCGCTACTAACAATTTTGATTTCATCCCAGATCAATTTCCAGTCAAGCGCTTCCATCGACTGCATATAATGGAGGATATCGGCAAATTTTCCCGAAAATTTAACCTCCAGTTCGTGTCGATAAATACCAATATCGTCTTCTTGCTCTTCACTCACGGTAATAGCCGGTTTAACGTCCCTTCGTTTGAGGCTCAGTAACTTCAGGTTCGATTCACGATAGATGAGGCGGCTCATGAGCTGGAACATATCTTCGGGATCTATCAGCTCAATAGTTTTTAACCTGAGACGATCTTCGACGAGTTCAAGTTCACGCTCCAACTGTGCTAGTCGTTGTTCTTTTTCGGTATTGACCCCTTCAGCGATACGCTTTCTGATATCACTAATAGCGGCCAGAGTAACAGCCACCTCTTTCGATAAGCGTTGATTTTCATCGGTCTGCAACTGAATCTTTTGCATGGTCGGCTCAGCATAAAAATTCCACCAGCTGAAACCAATGCCAACTAAAACAACAACACCGATCAGCACACGCTCTCTCAAGCTAAGTTCGTTATATTTTAGAGCGTATGTTCCTGTTAATTCACTCATCGAGCGTCTCCGAAGTGGCTATTTCGAAGTCAACCTTCCAGTCGGTCAATGGCTCCCGCTCGACCTGAAAAATATCGAAACGATTACCTTTGAATATTGGCTCTTCACTGAATTGATCGAAGTACATCGGTATTAGCTCTGCATTTAGCGCGCTACCATGAATTCTCAGATAATTTTCTGCCAGGATGATTTTATCGAGCCACAAATTTTCAACATGAAGATTAGATAAAGACACCAGGTAGTCTGAAAATCCCTCGCCTGAACCAAACTGGTTCGCATCGACAAAACTCAATACTCTACGGCGAGCCGTTATTTCCCGGGTAACACCCGCTATGTCGTTATCGATTCGGTTATCAGCGATTAACCGTGCAAGCTCGGCATTAGCAGCATTGAGTTCATCAGAGATAGATTCCTGGCGCTCCTTCAGTGTTACATTCAGGTGCAGGGCGGCATCAAGCTCTGTCTCCATCGTATAACTCCAAAACGCCATGCCCAGCAGGCAAATGATCGTCAACCCCACCACCTGGGCTGCTGAGAAAATTAATCTCTTCTTTTTGAAACGATCCTGATAAAGATTAATTTTCTGTTCGATCATTAATGCGTACCTCGTAAGGCGGCGCAATAAGCATGGAAGCAACGGCTATCCAGTTCTGGCGTCTGATCACTATCTGCGTTATTAGTGACAACAAAATCAATATCATAACTGATTAAATTTTGTAAATATAAAACCATTTTTTCGGTCACAGACGTGCGTGGAAAAATCTCCATGACCGATACCGATCCAAGCCCGTAATAGCTTTCGTAATAATCCATCGACCGCTGGACCTCCAGTAATAAATTATCGTAAATGCTTTGATCTTCACCGCTGGCGAATCCAAGTTGACTGAGTCCGATTTTGAAATGGCGAGACAAATACAGATCCGTATCGTTAAATATACTCAGGACCCCGGCGGAGTCGCCCAGCGACAGAATCGCCTGCGCTTTTTTAAAACCCTGCCTGACCACTGGTAAATTTCCGGTGACCAGATCATGAATATCGATAGCAAGCAGCTTCATCCCTGACGACTGAATACTTTGCACGTAGGCGGCAACCGTTTTTTCATCCGCGGAAACGACACTCACCTGCTGAGTATTATTTTTACCCGAAACAGGCATGGGATAGACATCTACCACCGCCGAATCGACTTCATAACTCACCAGATCCTTAATCCGCCAGGTTAATGCCTGCGCCAGCTCTGAGTCATCAACTTCGGGTTTTTCAATTTGATTAATATCGCAATCCGTATCGGCGATCAGGCAGACACAACTCGCCCGCTGCAAGCTATGCTTAGTTATCCAGTTCCGCAGGGATTCGAGTTGTGCCTGCTGGCCTCTCGAAGGCAAATACACACTGCGCAGTATTTTCCCTGCCACTTTCTTTGTATTTTCTACCTGAACTACGGCGACGCCTGTCGGCTGAAAGTCGACTCCGATCTGTGTATCTGTTTTTATCGATGAAAAAAAACTCAACTGGAATTCCGTTCGTTGCGTATAAATAGTAAGAATAGGTGCCTGACTTTTTATCACTCTGGAAACCCACCTCAGCTTTCTAGAGTTTGCTTAAAAAAGCCCCTATAAGTTATTGTCATCGCAAGAAATATTAGCCTATAGTTATTATTTTTCAAGCAATTAACATAGATTTACTTAATTATGTTTAATATCGTACTTTATGAACCCGAAATACCACCCAATACTGGCAACATTATTCGCCTAGCTGCGAATACCCGATGCCATCTACATTTAATCGAGCCGCTGGGTTTTAAACTAGAAGACAAATTGTTACGCCGAGCCGGACTAGACTACCAGGAATGGGCTCAGATAAGCTGTTACCCTAATTACGATACATTCAATAAAGCCTGTAAATTCAATGCTTTATATGCATTTACTACCAAGGCCACAAAAACCTATACGAGTGTCGCTTTTAGCCCTGGAGATGCATTACTATTCGGTCCGGAAACTCGCGGATTACCTAATGAAGTATTGGAGTCACTCAGCAGTGATAACCGCCTTAGAATCCCGATGGTGGAAAATTCGAGGAGCCTGAATCTTTCAAACACCGTCGCGATCGTAGTCTATGAAGCCTGGCGTCAGCAGGACTTCAAGTAGCGAACTATTCTGTAAATTCCTGGCGCTGGGGACGATTTTCAAGCGATTCAACCGC